>JBKHJU010000174.1:0-5311 GCA_046537985.1 Longimicrobiales bacterium | reverse complement strand
GTTCTGTGCCACCCGCTCCCCGAACTGGCGGATGTTCCAGTTGCTGGACTTGAGCTCGGGCACGTAACGGCGGCGACCCAGGAGGGTCTCCACGTACCCCTTCTCCCTGGCCTTCTCCACCTGCTCGTCGAGGAATCGCCGGACGCCGGAGAAGCGCTCGAAGTACTGGTCGATGAACTCCTCGGCCTCGTCCTGGGCGATCCCGAGCTGCTTGCCCAGCGAGAAGGCTCCCTGCCCATAGAGGGTAGCGAAGTTGATGGTCTTGGCCCGGGCACGCATATCGTCGGTCACGTCCTCGATGGCCACATCGAAGATGACGGCAGCGGTCTGTCGGTGGACGTCGATCCCCTGCCGAAAGGCCCGGACGAAGGCGTCGTCCCCGGAGAAGTGGGCCAGGATCCGGAGCTCCACCTGGGAGTAGTCGGCTCCCAGGAATACGCATCCGTTCGCCGGCACGAACCCCTTCCGGATCTCCCGTCCCAGCTCGGTCCGGATGGGAATGTTCTGGAGGTTCGGCTCGCTGGACGACAGGCGACCGGTGGCGGCCACGGTCTGGTTGAAGGAGGTGTGGATGCGTCCCGTGTCCGGGTTCACGAGCTGCGGAAGGGCGTCCACGTATGTGGAGCGAAGCTTCTCCAGCTGACGGTACTCCAGGAGCAGCATGGGGATCTCGTACTCCCCGCTCGCCAGCTCCTCCAGGACCGAGGCGTCGGTGGACGGTCCGGTCTTGGTCCGCTTGATCACCGGCATGTCCAGCTTGTCGAAGAGGATCTCCCGGAGCTGGATGGTGGAGTTCAGGTTGAACTCCTCGCCGGCGATCTTGAAGATCTCCTCCCGGATCAGCTCCAGCTCCCGATTGAGCTTCCGACTCATCTCCCCGAAGAAGGGCTCGTCGATCCGGATCCCCATCTCCTCCATCCGGGCCAGGACCGGCACCAGGGGCATCTCCAGCTCGTGGAAGAGCTCCTCGAGGGCCTGCTCCTCGAGGAGCGGCTCCAGCTCCTCCTTGAGACGGAGGGTCACGTCGGCGTCCTCGCAGGCGTACGTCGTGGCCTCGTCCAGGGGGACACGGGCGAACGAGATCTGGCTCTTCCCCTTTCCCGCCACCTCCTCGTAGGAGACCGTGTCGTACGCCAGGTAGTCGGTGGCCAGGACGTCCATGGAGTGCTGGCGGCGTCCCGGATCGATGACGTACGACGCCACCATGGTGTCGAACCAGACGCCCCGCAGCTCCACCCCGGCTCGTCGGAGGACCGTCAGGTCGTACTTGAGGTTCTGCCCCACCTTCCGGACCTCCGGGTCCTCCAGCATCTCCACCAGGAATGCCAATTCTGGACCGTCCAGAGCAGGCAGGTTCTCGATCTCCCCCTCCCCCACACCGCCCAGGTCCAGCTCCCCGGGGGGCAGGTGCCCGAAGGGGAGGTAGAAGGCCTCGCCCGGCCGGTGACAGAGGGAGATTCCCACCAGCTTCGCCCGGGTGGCGTCCAGGCTCGTGGTCTCCGTGTCCACGGCGACCGTCCCGGCCTCCCGGATCGTCTCCACCAGCGCGGACACCTCCCGGGGATCGGCCACGAGCTCGTAGCGGACCGATCCGTCCTCGGCCGCCCCCTTCAGGTCCCGCTCGGGAGCCGCGTACTCCTCCAGGAGGCTCCGGAACTCCAGCTCCTGGAACAGCCGGCGGAGCTTATCCCGGTCGGGCTCGTGCACCTTCAGGCGCTCCAGGTCGAGATCCACCTCCAGGTCGGTCCGGATGGTGACCAGCTCACGGGAGAGGCGGATCTGCTCGGCGTGTTCCTCCAGCGCCCTCCGCTTGGCGGCCCAGGGAACCCGGTCCGGATTCTCAAGGAGGTCGTCCAGGGGCCCGATCTCTTCCAGGAGCCGGACGGCCCACGTCTCCCCGATCCCGGGTGCGCCGGGCACGTTGTCCGAGGAGTCGCCCATGAGGGCCAGGACGTCGACCACTTTCTCCGGGGGAACGCCGAACCTGTCGTCGGCGTTGGTCTCGTCCACCCACTCCTCGTCGACCCCCGTCGGGCCACCCCGGCCCGGATTGAGCAGGTGGACGCCGGGACGGACGAGCTGGTAGAAGTCCTTGTCCCCGGAAACGATGACCGCCTCGACCCCCTCCTCGGCCGCCTTCCGGGCCAGGGTGCCGATGACGTCGTCGGCCTCGTACCCCTCCAGCTCCACCACCTCGTCGTTGAAGGCCTCCACCAGCTCCCGGATCCGGGGAAGGCTGTCCCGGAGCTCGTCGGGCATCTTCTCCCGGGTGGCCTTGTACTCGGGATAGATCTCCTCCCGTTGGCTCATCCCCGAGTCGAAAACCACCGCCAGGTAGTCGGGCTCGTGCTCCTCCCGGATCCGGATGAGGAAGTTGACGAAGCCGAAGGGAGCGGACGTGTTCTCGCCCCGGGAGTTGACCAGGGGCCGGTTGATGAAGGCGAAGAAGGCCCGGTAGAGGAGGGCGTACGCGTCGATGAGGAAGAGACGGGGAGCCTTCTTCTCGGGCACTTCGACCATGTAGGCGGCTCGGAGTGGGGATGTGCGATTAGATGGTCCATCCATCGGACGCCGTGACGCCCGACGAGGGACCGTGACGATCGCGCCCCGGTGGGGAGCCCGACCGGAATAGGCAGGCGGAACCTACGAAGATGCGGGGGGGGCGGGGAAGGGCGATCGACCAGGGGACCGATCCACCTGGCGCGACTCGACGTCGGCGTCACGCACACGAAGGCCCACGCCGAACGAGCCCACCCCACCGCGAAGGGGAGGGGAGCGGGTCCCGGCCGCCGGAGCTCCTGTTGCCGGGCGGCGACGGCCCGGCGGAAGAGCCCCGAGACGGGACCCTGCCGAGGTCAGCGGATCGGGTCCATGCCTCCGGGCGTGGAGGTCGGCCCACCCCGGGCCCGGACGCGGCAGCCGGCGCCGCTGGGACTGGTGGTGATTCCTGTGCTTTCGGTACTGCTAATGGCGGACGACCTGCTCCGCCTGGAGGCCGCGATCGGTCTCCTTGAGTTCGAACTCGACCTCCTGGCCCTCCTGGAGCGTTCGATACCCATCGCCGACGATCTTGGAGAAGTGGACGAAGACGTCGTCCCCCGAGGACTGGGAGATGAAGCCGTACCCCTTGCTTTCGTTGAACCACTTCACGGTTCCTCTGGGCATTCAGACCTCCTTCCGAAGATGAGCTGGGAACAGACGAGCAGGAAACTACGGATCGATCCGTGATCTGCCACTCGGCGATCCCTCGTTCCGCGATCTATCACTCCGCGCTGCCGTACAGCCAGCGATACAGCTCCACGTTCCGGGTCACCCGCTTCACGTAGCCCCGGGTCTCCTCGTACGGAATCCGCTCCGTGAATCGCTCGAGCTCCCGGGCCTCGGGGAAATCCCGATCCCAGCGGCTCGCCCGGGTGGGCCCCGCATTGTAGGCGGCCAGCACCAGAGGGGTGCGGTCGCCGAAGCGCCCGCCGAGGCGGGCCAGAAACGCCGCCCCCAGGTGGAGATTCACCTCCGGGTGCAGGAGATGGTGCTCCGCAAATCCCTCTGGACCCACCGATCGAGCCATGCTCTCACCCGTGGAGGGGATCACCTGCATGAGACCCATGGCTCCGGCTCCCGAGCGAGCTTCGGCCAGAAAGGCCGACTCCTGTCGGATGAGGGCGGCCAGATAGAAGGGATCGAGGCCCCACTCCTCGGCCTCGAGGCGGACCAGGTCCCGGTAGGGGAAGGGATACACGGCCCTCATGAGCCAGCGATCCCAGGCTCTTCCCCTCCCCTGGACTTCCCACCCCACGGAGATCCCGTCCATGCTGAATCCTCGCTCGCTCAGCTCCAGAGAGAGTCGGAGAAGCGTGTCCTGCGAGGCGTCGTAGCGCTCCCTCAGAGCTTCGATGGACGGCTCCACGCCTTCTTCGAGCCCCGACTCCCTCAGCACCTCCACCCGGTCCAGGGCGTCGTCGATCTCCGGCACCGACGGTGGGGGAGATCCCTCGGGGACCGCCGGGGCGAAGCTCTGCTCCAGGAGTCGGAGGCCCAGGATGGCGTAGTACGAGAGCGGGTCCCCGTCGAGGATCGCAGTCAGATGTTCCCGGGCCTCTTCGGCCTGTCCCAGGCCCAGGCGGCTCCACGCGGCCCAGTACCTCGCCTCGTCCCAGCGGCGGCCCCGCGGGAAGGCTTGCACGTACCCCTCGTAGACCTCGGCGGCTTCGGACAGGCTCCCCCGGGTCAGGTGGATCTGTCCCATCCGCATCCGGGCAAGCCCGGCCCTGTTCGACTCGGGCGCCATCTCCACGGCCCGCCCGTAGTAGGAGAGGGCGCCCGACCACTCCTGGCGATCGTGAAGGTCGTCGGCCCGAAAGAAGACCACGTCCACGGCGTCGGGATGGGAAGGGAAGCGACGGACCAGCAGGTCCTGGAAGGTGCGATATTCCCCGTGGAGCCCCTGGCGTCTCCGGACCGAGGCCAGGAGATCCAGGGCCGGCGCGGCGACCTCCATCTCGTCCAGGCTGGTGAGCCCTTCGAGCTCGCGGGAGGCCTCGGTCAGCCGGTCGGCTTCGGCAAGGAGCCCCGCACGCTCCAGTCGGAGCTCGGCGGAGAGGACCTGTTCCTCGTCCCCTGGATCTTCGGCTGTCCGGCGGAGCTCCGCGTACCGATCCAGGGCCTCCAGCGCATCCTCTTCGTCTCCGCTGCGCCGGAGCACCCGATAGACCCGGAACGCCTCGTCGGCGGTCTCCAGACCCAGATCGAGGAGGATCTCGGCCACCTCCTCCCGGACGGGCCCCTCCTCCAGCGCGTTCCTGAGAGCCCGGCGGGCCGGTTCCCGCGCCTCCAGCGCGAGGCGGATCCGGCCGACCCGGCTCCACGCCTCGGCCCGCCGGAGCGACTCCCCTCCTCCTCGGGCCGACTCCAGATAGCTGTCGAGGGCCGCCGTCGTGTCTCCGGCCTCGAGGTGGGCCCGGGCCACCAGGTCCCACCCTTCCCCTCGGGCCTCCTCGTCCGTCACGAGCTCGAGTGCCCGGGTGGTCCGTTCCACGTCGCCGGCCTCGGACCATGATCGGGCCAGGTCGAGGCCCAACCAGGTCGTAGCCCACGGAGCGGTCGCGGTCAGGTCCTCCACGAGGAGGAGGGCGGAGTCCCGGAGTCCGGTTCCGGTCATGGCCAGCGTCCGGGCCAGGCGGATGCGGAGAATCGTCGAGGTCGCCTCGGGAAGTCCCCGCGGATCTTCCAGGGCGGCCCGATAGGACTCGACGGCTTCGTCGGGCCGGTCGAGCTCGTCGGCGGCCCGGCCCCGAAGCGCCCAGGCCGAAGG
>JBKHJU010000173.1:0-5319 GCA_046537985.1 Longimicrobiales bacterium | reverse complement strand
GAATCGGCGACTCTACCTGTGCTACACCACCGGCCCCGACGACGACCTCTCCAACCGGGTCGACCGCTTCGAGTACGGTCCCGACGGCCTTTCGTCGAGGACTTCGATCGTCCGGGGAATGAGCGGCGCGCCCTTCCACGACGGATGTCGTCTCGAGTTCGGGCCGGACGGCTTCCTCTACGTGACCATGGGTGATGCGGGAAGTCCCGAAGACGCGCAGGACACGGAATCCCTCAACGGAAAGATTCTCCGGATCGACGGAGACGGGGATCCCGCTTCCCGCAATCCCTTCGGGAACGCGGTCCACAGCTACGGGCACCGGAACCCCCAGGGTCTCGCCTTCGACGAGTCCGGCCGGCTCTGGTCCACGGAGCACGGTCCGTCGGGACTGTCGAGCGGATACGACGAAGTGAATCTCGTCATCGGGGGGAACAACTACGGATGGCCCGAGACCCGCGGCGCCGAAACGGCGCCGGAGATGGTGGCACCGGCGATCCAGTCGGGCGGTGGCACCACCTGGGCGCCGGCGGGGGCAGCATGGTCCGACGGAAGCCTCTTTTTCGGCGGTCTCCGGGGAGAGGCCCTGTACCAACTCGAGATTCCGGCAGGGACCATCAGTCCCACCGCCGCCGGCACCCCGGATCTATCCGTGGTGCCGCACCTCCAAGGTGAATACGGGCGAATCCGGGCCGTCCGGATGGGTCCCGACGGGCTCCTCTACTTTTCCACGAGCAATCGGGACGGGCGGGGGAACGTGCGAGAAGGGGACGACAGGATCCTGGCGGTGGACCCCGGCGTCTTCGACTGACGAGGCCCGTCGCGGAAGTGGATGCCGGCCCTCTTCAATGAACCATCCCCCCGCCTCCCACCAACAGAGGAAGCGAGCTGCGGGAGAGAACCCGGTCCGTGACGCTTCCCAGGATCGCCCGGGTGAGCCCTCCCCGGCCGTGGGAAGCCATGGCCACCAGGTCCGCCTCCCATTCCCGGGCCGCGTCCACGATGATCCGGCTCGGCTGGTCCCCCTCGACCACCTCGATCTCCACGGGAACGTCTCGCTCCCTGAACCGGGTCGCGACGCCCCGCAGGTACTCCACCGCGCGGCCGTGCCGCTCCACGATGTCGCCCGCCAGGAGGGGATAGGAGCGCGCTCCGAAGAGGATTCGGGTGGGCACGACATGAAAGAGGCGAACTCGCCAGCCCAGAGAAGGGGCCAGCCGGAGCACCGGGTCAAGGATCTTCTCCCCCACCGGCGACGCGTCCAGGGGCACCAGCACCTGGTGCACCCGGCTCACCTGCGGACCCGAGATTCCCTCGGAGGTGGTCCGGACCAGGAAGACGGGAACCGCGGTGGCACGAGCGAGGGCGTCCGCCACGCTTCCGAGCCAGAAGCGCTCCACCCCGGTGCGACCGTGGGTGCTCATGACGATGAGATCGCTCTGCAGCGCTTCCGCATGCCGGCGAATCGTGGAGGAGACGCCTTCCCGCTCGGCCCGGAGGGCCGTCATGGAGCCGACCCGAAGACCGTGACGCTCCACCGTCCCCTCCAGGTACGCCTCACGCGCCCGGAGCGCCCAGTCGGAGCGATAAGGACCGTGCCGGAAACCGGCGGGCGGCACGGCCGGAAGGACTTTGCGGTAGCGCGGATCGGGAATATGGACGTGAAGGAGGTGGAGCTCCCAACCGGTCTTGTCGGAGATGGCCGACGCGAAGGGCAGCGCTGCCTCCCCGAAACGGGATCCGTCCAGGGGAGTCAGAACGTGTCCGGACAAGAAAGGCCTCCGTAAGAACGGGAGGGGCAAAGACCGACGGGACCACGGAGACGGGGACCGGTAAGGTACCCTGGTCCGGCGGGCGGGATCCTACAGGATACCATAGTGGTGGAGGCGCCTCAGGCGCCAGCCGAGTCGGTCGCCTCCGGACTCGCCTCGTCCTGCCCCGGGACGCGCACCCCGGAGCCATCCTCCCGATTCGGCCCGTTCTCCGAATCCGGTGGCACGGAGTCCTCGGATCCGGAGATCCCGGGCTCGCCGCCCCCGGATCCGGGGGCGGCGGGAGGACCGGAGGGTACCTCGCCTCCCCGCCCCTTCCTCACTGCCGCCAGGGTGGGATCCTCCACCAACGGGGCATAGGCCGGAATCCCCAGGGTGACCGTGTCCCCTTCCTCCACCAGGAGGTCGATCTCCGGCACCCGCTGGCGAAAGGTGGCGAGCAAGGCCCCCTGCTCCGTATCGACGGTCAGGAGCACCCGATCGCCCTCCAGCCGCTTCCCGACGACCGGTCCCGTCGCCTCCTCTCCCCCGGGCTGGAGCATCCGGGGCAGATAGGGCGCCGCGAGCTCGGGGCCGAAGACGGCGGCGGCCGCTCCCAGCACCAGGCCCGCCAGGAGCCAGACCCAGCGGCGCGGCCCCCGGTCTCCGCCCTTCGTACCGGGGTCACTCCCCGGATTCGACCGCCCCTTCCGGGACCGCTCCTTCGCGGTGCTGGAAAACTCCTCGAACTCGGAGAGGTCGAGATCATCCCCGGCCATGGCTCCCCCGGTGGCATCGAGCTGTCGAAGTGTCTGGAGGACACGCTCTGCAGCCAGAAGGTCGAGCCGGGAAGGTCGAAGAGCAAGCACCCCCGAACCGAAGCGCGGGTTACGCCCGGAGTCGCTGGAGGGCGAGCACCGCGAACCGTATCTTGCCCATCCATCCACCGTACAGCCACGGAGTGACCCGTCATGAGCCCATCGACTTCGCCCCCACCCCGATCGGGCGTCGCTTCCTCCGCGTTTCGCGACGACTGCCTCGAGGGGAAGGTGGCCCTCGTCACCGGCGGCGGGACGGGGATCGGCCGGGGAATCAGCCTGACCCTGGCCCGTCACGGGGCGAAGATCGTCCTGGCGAGCCGGGACCGGGATCACCTGGAGCCCACGGCCGGCGAGATCCGCGACCTCGGATCCGAAGCGCTGGTCGTGGAGCTCGACGTACGGGACCGGGAGACGGTCGCCGCCGCCGTCGGCCGGACCCGGGACGAGCTGGGACCCGTCGACATCCTGGTGAACAACGCCGCCGGGAATTTCCTGGTTCGGGCCGAGGAGCTCTCAGAGGGAGGCTGGAACGCGGTCGTGGACATCGTCCTGACCGGAACGTTCAACCTCTCCCAGGCGGTCTTCCCCCACATGAAGCAGGACGGTGGCGGATCCATCGTGAACATCACCACGACCTACACGGAGACGGGAGCGCCCTGGATGGTCCACTCCGGAGCCGCGAAAGCCGGAGTGTTGAACCTGACTCGGACCCTCGCCACCGAGTGGGGTCGTCACCGGATCCGGGTCAACGCCGTCGCGCCGGGACTCGTGGAAGGCACGGAGGGAGCCCGTCGCCTGGTGGAGTCCATCGGGCTGAAGGAGGCGTTCGAGCAGGCCGTGCCGCTCGGACGCCTGACCCGGGTGGGCGACGTGGCCCACGCCGTCCTCTTTCTCTGCTCCACTGCGGCGTCGGACGTCACCGGCGTGGAGATCGTGGTCGACGGTGGGGCCAGCCTGGGAGGAAAGTTCGCCCAGATCGGGGACGAGATCCCGGAAGGGTGAGCGCGCCCGACCAGGCGGCCTCCCCCGACGTGCGCCTTCCGGCGACCTACCGGAGCACGTCCTCCAGGGCGGTGGCGGCGTCGGTGCTCTCGTCCCGGTACTTCACGATGATCGGGGCGTAGAGCTGGAGATCGAGGGTCTCGGCCCAGGCGCCCCGGGCCGGCCTCCCACCCGGGACCACGACGGCCCCCTCGGGCACCTCCAGGGGCTGATCGCCCTTCTTCCGGATCTCCCTCTCGTTGGGAATGTCGAAGAGGATGGTGGACGCGGTGAGGTTCACCCCCGGAGCGAGAACGGCTCTCCGACCCACCCGCACACCTTCGAACACGCCGGTGTTCGCTCCGATCATGGCGTCGTCCTCCACCACCACCGGCCGGAGCCCCACCGGCTCCAGGACCCCTCCGATCTGGGCGCCGGCGCTGAGGTGGACACGCTTGCCGATCTGGGCGCAGGAACCCACGAGGGCGTGGGAGTCGATCATGGCCCCCTCGTCCACGTAAGCCCCGACGTTCACGTACGCCGGCGGCATGATGACCACCCCGGGAGCCAGGTAGGCCCCGGATCGGACCGAGGATCCCCCCGGCACGATGCGGATGTTCTCCTCCACCCCCCGGGTGCTTCGCAGGGGAAGGGTGTCCCGATCGAAGTAGGTCCCGTAACCCTCGAAGCGCCGGGTGCGCCCCACCCGGAATGCCAGGAGAATCCCCCGCTTCACCCACTCGACGGCCTCCCAGCCGTCCTCCACCGGCCGCGCAGCCCGCATCCGACCCCGCTCGAGGGCGTCCATGAAGCGGGCCACGGTGCGACGGGCCGCTTCCCGGTCCACAGAATCCCCGGCCGACCAGTGCTCCTCGACCTCGCTCCGCAGCTCTTCGCGGTCCCCTGAATCCTCGTTCGATGATTCCACGCTCCGTGACTCCAGCTCGATCGAATTCACGCTCGATTCGACGTCCGTACCACCCGATCCTTCGCCAGAACCGCGCCTTTCGCGTGGGTCTGCGCGGTCACTCGTCGTTCCGGATCGACTCCAGCGCCCGCTCGACGGCCTTCCGGGCCTCGGGGGACGCCGACACCAGCGGGAGCCGCACCCGGTCCGACATCCGTCCCAGGAGGGCCATCCCCGCCTTGGCCGGAACGGGATTCGTCTCCACGAAGTTCGCCCGCATGAGATCCACCAGGCGGAAGTGGATCTCCCGGGCCTCCTCCAGCTTCCCGTCCAGAGCCAGGTGCACCATGCGACCGTACAGCCTCGGGACCTGGTTGGCGATGACCGAGACGGCGCCGTCCCCTCCCAGGGCCACGATGGGCAGGGTGAGCTCGTCGTCCCCGGCGATGACGAGGAAGTCGTCCGGTCGATCCCGGATGATGGTCGAGATCTGCACCAGGTTCCCGGAAGCCTCCTTCACCCCCCACACGTTGTCGATTCCGGCCAACCCGAGAACCGTCTCGGGGAGGACGTTCACCGCCGTCCGGCCGGGAACGTTGTAGACGATCACCGGGACGTCGACGGCGTCGGCGATGGCCCGGAAGTGGGCGAAGAGCCCCTCCTGGGGAGGACGGCTGTAGGGGGGGCTCCCGGCCAGTATGGCGTCGGCCCCTTCGTCGGCGGCGGCCCGGGCCAGGCGGACGGCGTCGGCGGTGGCCAGGGCTCCGGCCCCCGCCAGCACGGGGACCCTTCCGTCCGACACCTCCACCGTCGCCTTGATCAGGATCCGCTGCTCCTCCGCCGTCAGCGTCCCGGCCTCGCC
>JBKHJU010000172.1:0-5321 GCA_046537985.1 Longimicrobiales bacterium | reverse complement strand
GACCAGGGGACTCTCCGACGTGGGATCCTGCATCTGTCTTGGTTCGAGGGATGGACGGTGAAACATGAATTTAACCCGGCATTCCGGGGCCACGACAGCGGTGGCCCGAGAGGGGAAATCGTCGAACACCTTCTTCCCGTGGCCCTTGAGTCCCTCTTTCCCGACAGTCGGTCACCGCCCACTTTCCTCTGGTTGGCTCCGCCGCCACCCACTTCGCTCCCGCCGACGTCTTCGAGCCAATCCCGGCCACCCATGCCCCGCTCTTTAGTCACCGGCGCCGCAGGCTTCATCGGATCCCACGTTGCCCGTCACTGCCTGAGCCTCGGCCACGAAGTGGTGGCCCTGGATGACCTTTCCGGAGGATTCCAGGACAACGTGCCCGAAGGAGCCACCTTCGTCCGGGGGTCCGTGACCGACGCCGAGCTCGTGGACGATCTTTTCCGCCGCCACGACTTCGACTTCATCTACCACCTCGCGGCCTACGCCGCCGAGGGGCTCTCCCACTTCATCCGTCGATTCAATTACACGAACAACGTCCTCGGCAGCATCAGTCTCGTCAACGCAGCGGTCCGCCACGAGGTGCGGAACTTCGTCTTTACCAGCTCCATCGCAGTCTACGGGACGAACCAGCTACCCATGACGGAGGACCTGACTCCCCGGCCCGAAGATCCGTACGGGATCGCCAAGTACGCCGTGGAGCTCGACCTGGAGGCGGCCGAGGCCATGTTCGGCCTTCCGTACACCATCTTCCGGCCCCACAACGTCTACGGGGAGGGACAGAACATCGGCGACCGATATCGGAACGTGGTGGGCATCTTCATGAACCAGATCATGAAGGGAGAGCCCATGACCGTCTTCGGGGACGGGACCCAGACTCGGGCTTTCTCCCACGTCGACGACGTGGCGCCGATCATCGCCCGATCCGTGGCGGTCGACGCGGCCCGTAACGAGGTCTTCAACATCGGCGCCGATACCCCCCACTCCGTGAACCGGCTGGCCGAAGCGGTGGCCGAGGCGTTCGGTCGTGATCCGGAGATCCGCCGTCTCCCCGCCCGGGAAGAGGTCGACCACGCGTACGCATCTCACGAGAAGGTGCACCGGGTCTTCGGAGCATCAGACCCCATACCGCTGGACGAGGGAATCGCTCGAATGGCCGAGTGGGCGAGGTCGGTCGGGCCCCGGCGGACACCCGAGTTCCATGGAGTGGAGGTGTGGAAGGACTTTCCGGAAGGATGGCGGACCGAAGTCCCGGGCACCTCGGATTAGGTCCGGACGGGAGGTGTCGGCCACACCCGGGTCGCGCAGAGCCGAGGTCGGTTCATCGGGCCCTCATACCCACAACCCCACCCCCTCGAACGCGTCCACGTCCACCAGCCCCCGGTCGGTGATCTTCAGAGAGGGAATCACCTCGAGGCCCAGGAAGGACATGGCCATGAAGGGGTCGTGGAGGGAGCTTCCCAGGGACCGGGCCGCGGCGGTCAATTCGTCGAGCCGTCGGCGGACCTCCTCCACCGGCTTCCGGGACATGAGCCCGCCCACCGGAAGCTCCACCCGGGCCAGGATCTCTCCGCCCCGGGCGACTGCCAGGCCCCCTCCCACCTCGGCGACGGCTCGGCACGCCGCCGTCATCGAGTCGTCGTCGGCTCCCACGGTGATGAGGTTGTGGTGGTCGTGGGCCACCGTCCCGGCCAGCGCCCCTTCCCGCAGGCCGACACCCCGGACGAGCCCCAGCCCGACCCGGCCGCTTCCGGTGTGACGCTCCAGCACCGCGATCTTGAGGAGATCCCTCTCCGGGTCGGCGACGACGGCCCCGTCCCGGACGGTGGGCTCCACCTGGCCCGATCCGGTCACCAGCTGGTTCGGCACGACCTCGATGACCCGGACACGGCCTCCCCGGCCCTCCTCCTCCTGAAGGGGATCTTCCGCGAAGGGTCCGTCCCGTGCCGAAATGCCGAAGTCCACCGAATCCCACCGAACCCGCATGCTGGGGGCCGGGGGTTCCGGGGCGGTCGGGAGATTCCATCGCCCCCCGAGGCCGTCCTGGCCTGTCGTCTCGCCGTCGCAGCCCAGGACGCGACCCCGTCGAGCGACCTCTTCCCCTCCGACCCACACCCGGGAGACCTCCATGGCGTCGAGCTCCTCCACGACCAGGAGGTCCGCCCGACGTCCCGGCGCCACGGCGCCCCGCTCCCGGAGGCCGAAGTACTCTGCGGGATTCAAGGTCGCCAGCCGCACCGCCTCGACGGGATCGAGGCCCCTCGCCACCACCGTGCGCACCATGGCGTCGATCCCCCCTTTGTCCAGGAGGTCCGGGGGCTGCCGGTCGTCGGTGCAGAGGGCCACTCGTCGGCGGTTGGCCGGAGTGAGTGCCGGGAGCAGATCCTGGAGATTCCGGGCGTTCGTCGCCTCCCGGAAGAAGACCCACATTCCCCGTCGGATCTTCTCGAGGGCCTCCTCGGCCGTCGTGCACTCGTGGTCCGAGCCGGGCCCGGCGGCGACGTAGGCCGAGAGGGCCGGCCCGGTCACCCCCGGGGCGTGTCCGTCCACGACCCGACCGGCGAAGGTTTCCAGCTTTCCGAGCACCTTCTCGTCGCCGTGGATGACGCCGGGAAAGTTCATGAGCTCCGCCAGCCCCAGGACCCGGGGATGGCGAGCCAGTTCCGCCAGGTCGTCGACTCCGAGCTCCGCGCCGGCCGTTCCCAGGGGGGTGGCGGGAACGCACGAGCTGGCCATGACGAAGACCGACAGGGGAAGCCCCTCGCTGTCCGCCAGCATGTACCGGATTCCGTCCATGCCGTGTACGTTGGCGATCTCGTGGGGATCGGTGACGACGGTGGTCGTCCCCCGGGGAACCACGGCCCGGGCGAATTCCCGGGGCGTGACGAGGCTGGATTCGATGTGGACGTGGGCGTCGATGAGGCCGGGCAGAAGGAAGGCCCTGTCGAGGTCGACGGTCTCGCGGCCGTCGTAGCTCCTTCCCACGCCGGCGATCCGGGTTCCGGCGACGGCGACCTGTACCTCGTCCTCGATCTCGCCCGAGAGGACGTTCACGAGGCGGCCTCCGCGGAACACCACGTCGGCGGGCTCGTCACACCGGGCCACCGCGAGGAGTCGGAGCGTATCGTTCCGGCCCGAGCCTGCCCCCCTCCCCGAGTCGGGGTTCACCGGAGTGGGTCCCACCGGGGCCGGGTCCCCGCTGGTACGATTCGCATCGGTGCCGGAGGTCATGATGGCTTCAAAGTACGAAGTCGGGTCCCCGGGGCTACTCCCGCCCATCCGGGCGTCCTCGTCCATCCGGCTGCTCAGCCCCGTCCGACCACGACCAACCCATCGGGTTCCGCCCGTCCATCAGGCCACTCTTACGCTTCGACTTTCTGGTTCTTACCTTTTCCCGGACTCCGAACCCGAAGAGCACACGGCGCCTCCCATCTTCGGGCCGGGCCCATCAGCCGGGCGCGGGCCCCCGACGACCGAGCGCCGGAATGACCAAATCACCGAGGAGCTGGCTCATGGCCCAGGCGTTGCCCATCCACGTTGTATCCTCCGACTCCGAGCGACGGGATCGGGTGCTGAAGGCTCTCGACGGGTGGTCCACCACCCTCCACGAATCCATCGCCGAGCTTCACGGTCCCATCGAGGATGCACGCTGCGTGGTGGTCGTGGACTCGAGTGACGGAGCGGCCATGGGCGACGTGCTCGCCCTCTGTCGAGAGGTCGCCGACCGGGACCAGGAAAAGCTGGTCTTCCTGGCCGAGGACGGGGACGGGAGCGTGACCTTCCGTCCCCTCGCCGTGGGCTTCGCCGTGAAGGACCAGGAGATCGACGAGGTGCTGGATCCGGACGGCGACACCTGGCCCCCCTTCGACCTCCACGAGATCCTTCGATTCGTCGCCCGTATCCGGCACGACATCAACAACCCCCTCACGGCGGGGATGGCCGAGACCCAGCTCCTTCTCATGGACCTGGGAGAGGAGGGAGAGGTGGGAGAGTCGCTCGTCACCATCCAGCGACAGCTCAAGCGCATCCAGGGGCTCGTCCAGGACCTCGCCCACCTCCGACGGCCCCCGGCCGATTCGGGCGCATAGGTCGTACGCCCGCCGGCCATGTTCCCGCCGGTCCGGCCCCTCCAGGCACGGCCGTTTGCAAATTGCGGTATCCCGGATATTGCAAATTGCAACGGCCCGTGATATGATGTCATGAGATCGGTGGGGGACGGACCCTCGGCCACCCCGCCCCGCCGCTGGTCGAGTCCCCTCTCGAGCTCTCCTCCTTCCCGGATCCCATGAAGCCCCTGCGACTTTCCCCGACCTCCGGCTCGGCCAGCTTCGGGCGTCGGGACCTCCTTCGCTGGATCTTCCTGGGCCGGCTGAGCCTGGCCGCGGGGATCTTCGTGGGCGTCGTCCTGGTGTGGGGGCAGGCCCGGCCCGATCAGACCCTGATCGCCACCGTCCTCTTCATCCTGGCCCTCCTCGTCACCGGCGGGTCTGTCTGGTGGCTGGTGGTCCTGGAGGGGGAGCCCGGAGAGAACTTCTGCTACGGGCAGATCATCTTCGACGCCCTCCTGGTGACGGGAATCGTCCACATCACCGGGGGAGGGGGGAGCGTCTTCGCCCCCGTCTACATCCTCGTGGTCACGGCCGGAGCCCTGCTCCTTCCTCTTCGGGGCGGGATCCTCCTGGCCGTCCTGGCGTCGATCCTCTATCTGGGAGACGCCCTCTGGTTCCACGAAGAGGCCCTGACGGCGAGCCTGGTCCTTCAGCTCGGCCTCTTCGCCCTGGTGGCCCTGGTCACCGGGTGGGTGGGCGATCGCCTACGACGGGCGGGCGTGGCCCTCGGCGAAGTGGAGTCGGAGCTCCGACAGCTTCGCCTCGACACCACCGACATCCTCGAGAACGTGGCCACCGGCGTCCTCACCGTCGACGGCGAGGGTCGTATGGCCTACCTGAACCGGGCCGGTGAATTCCTCCTGGGGGTCGACCGGGATCAGTGGATGGGAGCCCCGGTCCTGGAGATGATGGAGGAGACCGCCCCGGGCCTGGGAAGCCTTCTTCGATCTTCCATGGAGAACGAGGTCGCTTTCTCCCGCTTCAAGGCGACGACCCATCAGGACGGCAAGGAGGTCACCCTGGGGGTGAGCACCACGATCCTGGAGCGGGACGGGGAGGGCGACACCGCGTCCGGGGCCCCTTCCGTGACGGCACTCTTCCAGGACATCACCGACCAGGAGGAGCTCGACGCCCTCAACTGGCGAAATGCCCGTCTCGAGGCCGTGGCCGAGCTCTCGGCGTCGCTGGCCCACGAGATCAAGAACCCCCTGGCGT
>JBKHJU010000171.1:0-5339 GCA_046537985.1 Longimicrobiales bacterium | reverse complement strand
CCCCCGATGCCGGAAGAGATCCAGGCCAGCCGTCAGCAGCGTCGTGACGCCCAGACCCAGAATGATGGAGATCGCGACGCCTACGTGCTCGAAGACCGACATATGAACGTGCCTCCCTACGCGGTTTCTTCCCGAAGGCCGAGTCACCCAGCTTCAAGATGTGGGTCGGGAGTGGGAGGCGCGATGCTCGGGATGACGATTCGCCGCTTCTCCCGGCGCGCCGTCCTTCTCTGGACCTTTCGGTCCCCCGGACTCGCTCCTGCGGCCGTGTTGTGACAAATTCGAAGCCGACACGAAACGATGTCGGCTCCGCTCCAGACCCTTCAGAACGACCCGATCCCTTACCGATACAGATGACGATCTTTTCCTTCGACCCTCTCTCCGGGGAGGGTCGCCGTCCGTCCGCCGGCCGGCTCGACTGGGCCCTTCCGGCCCTCCTCGCTCTCTCCACCGTGCTTCCCTCCTCCGGGGCGGCCCAGGTCAACGTGGAGCCTCTCCGGGGAGAAGATCCTCCCGAGGGCACCTCGGGCTCCCTGAGCAGCGACCTGATCGTCCAGACGGGAAACACGGACTTCGTGCGGATCGGGGTGGAGGGGCGGCTCTACATCGTGGAAGATTCCACGACGACCCTGATGGTGGGGAATGGCGGGCTCGGATTCCTGGGCACGAGCCGCTTCGCTTCCTCCGGCCTCTTCCACTACCGGAAGACCTACGAGTCCTTCCGGTGGATCTCCCCGGAGTGGTACGGGCAGGTGAACTACGACCGGGCACGAAATCTTCGCTTTCGGACGGTGGCCGGAGGAGGGATTCGGTCGCCGGTGGTCCGGGGGGACTGGGGCCACGTGGGAGCCGGGACCGGGCTCATGCTCGAGGACGAGAGGCTGGCCCTTCCCGACACCGCCGACCACCCGGACCATACGACGGTGGTTCGCTCCAGCAGCTACGGAAACTTCCGGATCACCTTCGAGGGAGGGCTGGTCATCACCTCCACGACCTACCTCCAGCCTCGGCTGGGACGCTTCACCGACATCCGGATCCTGGAGGATCTGGCCTTCTCGAGCCCCGTGACGGAACGCCTGGCCCTCGCCGTCTCCTTCGACCTGCGCTACGACAGCGTGCCGCCGGACGGCCTCGCGGCCCTCGACACCCGACTGCGGACCGGCCTCACCCTGACGTACTGATCAGTCCCGGCTTCCTTCCAGGTATCCCTTCAGGAAGGAGCGGAGAGCGGCCTGGAAGTGACCCATGTCGGAACGTACTTCGAGGGCCTTCTCTCCGGACTCCTGGAGATTCTCGGCGAGCTGGCCCAGCAGGTAGGGGAGCTCGTGCACGGTGGGCTTCACGCTTCGGCCGGGGCCCGACTCGGCCCGGGACGAAGTAAGGACGCTCATGCCCGTCACCTGGCCTTCCTGGTCCCGGACCACGGGCACCAGGGGGTCGTCCGGAGAGATGAAGGCCTCGTCGGGGATCCCCCTTCCCTTCTTACGGATCGGCTCGTCGGGAGAGATCAAGGCGTCCCGGGGAAACTCGGGGCCCGCTCGTTCGGACCCGGTGGGTGCCGGGCTCCCGGGTGACTCGGTCACGGCACGACGTCGGATCGACCTCCGTCGCGCTCCGGGGGGAAAGGCGGGCGGGGGGAGCCGGTCCGCGGGCCGACCGTGGTTGCCTCCGCCCCGGAGCTCATCCTGGCTCTCGGACGACACCTCCGCCGATTCGCTCTCCCGCTCCGGGGTCTCGGATTCTTCCTGATCCACGGAATCCATGGGGGTCTCCCATCTCGAGGGGCGCGTCCGGCACGCGCCTCATCGTCATTCGTAGGTGCTGCGCCGCCGATACGCTTCCAACCTCAATATACCGCCCGGAATTGGCCGATGAAACTCGTCCATTCGATCGAGCCCGCGGGCGCGCGGTCGCCGGCGCGAGGGGGGGGACTGCCCTACAGGAGAAGCTCGATGGCCACGAAGCCCAGGACGAGCAGGATTCCGAAGACCCAGGTCAGGACGTTGAAGTACCGGTCGATGAAGCGGCTGATGGGCGGGCCGAACCAGTAGATGAGGCCGGCTTCCACGAAGAACCGGAATCCCCGGCTCAGCCCGCTGGCCAGCACGAAGATCCCGAAGTTGATGGAAAAGACCCCCGCCGAGAGGGTGAATATCTTGTACGGGATGGGGGTGAGACCGGCCAGGAATACGGCCCAGAAGTCGTAGCGATCGTAGAGGCCCTGCACCTCGCCGAAAGCCTCGGGGCTCACGCCGGGCACGTAGTCGAAGAAGAAGTCGCTCACGAGCTGCCATCCCAGGGCGCCGATCCCGTATCCCGCGATCCCCCCGACCACCGAGGCCACCGTGGCGAGGACCGCCAGCCGGAGTGAGCGGCGCGGGGCCCCGAGGCAGAGGGCCAGGAGGAGCGGGTCGGGCGGGATGGGAAAGAAGGACGATTCTGCGGCGGCGATGAGGAACAGGGCCGCCGGGCCGTAGGGCGTCTCGGCCCAGTGGAGGACCCAGTCGTAGAGGCGCCGAACGGGTCCCGGGCGCTCGGGCACGCCCACCGGGCCGTATTCGGGGGGCCGAGGTCGCGTCCCCGTCTCGTCGGGCGCGTCCGGAGCGGAATCGCCGCCGGGCCCCTCCAGGTCATAGGCGTCGCCCCCGTCGTCGGCGCTCACCGCTCGTCCTCCGTCTCCCAACCGTAGCGTCCCAGGAGTGGGACGAAGGTGCATCGGTCCTGGACCGACTCCACGGTCACTTCGCCGCTCCGTCCGCTCCCTTCCTTCCTCACCAGGGTCAGCTCCTGCTCCTTCCGGCCTCCTACCGGAATGAGCATGCGGCCGCCCTCGGCCAGCTGCTCCACGAGGGTGTCGGGGACCGACGGGGAGGCGGCGGAGACCACGATGATGTCGAAGGGAGCGAACTTCCTCCACCCGATGCTTCCGTCACCCACCATCAGGGCCACGTTTCGGATCTCCAGGTCGTCCAGCGCCCGCCGGGCCCGCACCGAGAGCTCCCGGACGCGCTCGATGGAGTAGACCCGCTCGGCCACCCGGGCGAGGAGCGCCGTCAGGTATCCGCTTCCGGTGCCGATCTCCAGCACCCGGTCGTCGGGGCCGGGCTCCAGGATCTGGAGGTAGAGGGCCTGGAGGGAGGGCTGGGAGGCGGTCTGCCCGTAGCCGATGGGCACGGGGGCGTCCTCGTACGCCCGGTGCCACATCCCCTCGGGAATGAAGAGGTGCCGGGGCGTCCTGTCGAAGAGCTGGAGGAGATCCAGGTCGTCGATCCCCCGGGAGCGGAGGTCGTCGATGAGGCGTCGACGGCGCCCCACGAAGCGGAAGTCGTCGCCGGGTCCGGTGTCCATCTAGACGCCTACAGTTCCAGGGTCCATCCGCGAATCTCCTCGAGCAGATCATAGTTGGTCAGGTCCAGGTGGAGAGGGGTGACGGAGATGTAGCCGTCTTCCACCGCCCGGAAGTCCGAGTCCGGCGCGCCGCTCCAGCTGCTGATCCCGCCTCCGATCCAGAAGTACTCCCGTCCCGACGGATCCGTGTCCCGGGTCAGGGAGTCGCTGTATCGTCGGCGACCGAGGGCCGTCACCTTCACCCCCCGCACCTCGTTCGGGGGAATTCCCGGCAGGTTGACGTTGAGGAGGGTGTCCTCGGGAAACGAGTCCCGGCTGAAGATCCCCTTCAGCAGGGCCCTGAGAGTGTCGTGCCATGCCTCGATGTCCTCGTACGCGTCCCCGGTGTAGGAGACGGCGATGGCGGGCACGCCGATTACCGTGGCCTCCATGGCGGCCGCCACGGTCCCCGAGTAGAGGACGTCCTCGCCCATGTTGGAGCCGTGGTTCACCCCCGAGAGGCAGAAGTCGGGACGCTGGTCGAAGACCTCGTTCACCGCCACGATGACGCAGTCCGTGGGGGTGCCGTCCACGATCAGGGTGCCGTCGGTGGCTCGGCGGGTCCGCAGGGGCCGGTGGAGGGTGAGGGAGTGGCTCGTGGCGCTCTGCTCCCGGTCCGGGGCCACGATGGTCACCGAGCCCAATTCGTGGGCGGCGGCGGCCAGGACGTGGAGCCCGCCGGCCAGGTATCCGTCGTCGTTGGTGCAGAGGATGCGCATGCGTCCGGGGTCGGGGTCAGTCCCCCGGCTTGCTCTCCCCGTCGGTGGGCGGCTGGAGGATCGTCAGGAGGTCCCTGAGGTCCGCCTTGATGGCCTGAAGGAACTCGGGCTCGGCCAGCTGCGCCTTCTCTTCCTCCAGGCTCTCCTCGCCCCGCATCTCCCGGAGCCGCTGGTTCGCTCCCTCGATGGTGTACCTATTCTCGTACAGGAGCTTCTTCACCAGGAGAACGAGCTCGATCTCTTCGGGACGGTAGACTCGGTTCCCGGCGCTGTTCTTCGACGGATGGAGGTGGTCGAACTGGCTCTCCCAGTAGCGGAGCACGTGGGGCTTGAGCCCCGTGAGGTCACAGACCTCGCCGATGGAGTAGTACGCCTTCTTCGCGACGGGCTCGTCGATGGTCATGCTCCCTCCGCGGGGCTCGGCTTTTCCAATCTCGTCTGCATGACTTCTCCTTCCGTCCGGCTCATCCCCATTCCTCCGGCTTGGGATCCCGCAGCATCAGGCTTCGCACCGCCTCCTCGGGGGAGCGGCCCTCGTGGAGGATCGCGTAGACCTCCTCGGTGATGGGCATCTCGACCCCGTGCTCGGCGGCCAGGCGGTAGGCGGCCCGGGACGTCTCCACCCCTTCGGCCACGGAGCTCATCTCGTCCAGGATGTCGTCCAGCTCCCTTCCCTGGCCCAGCTTGTAGCCCACGGTCCGGTTTCGGCTCAGGTCGCCGGTGCAGGTCAGCACCAGGTCGCCCATTCCGGCCAGCCCGGCGAAGGTGGCGGGTCGGGCTCCCATGGCCAGCCCCAGCCGGTGGATCTCGGCCAGCCCCCTCGTGATGAGCGCCGCCAGGGTATTGTGGCCGAAGCCGAGGCCCGACACCACTCCTGCTCCGAGTGCCACCACGTTCTTCAGCGATCCCCCCAACTCCACCCCAACCACGTCGGGGTTGGTGTAGGGCCGGAAGTACTCGGTCTGGAACAGGTGCTGGACCCGGATTCGGGCCTGCTCCGACTCGCTCGCCACGGCCACCGCCGTCGGCGATTCCCGGGCCACCTCGGCGGCGAAGCTGGGTCCCGAGAGGGCCGTGAACCCCCCCATCTGGGATTCGGTCAGGACGGAAGCCAGCACCTGGCTCATCCGCCGCAGGGTGGAGAGCTCGATCCCCTTGGACGCGCTCACGACCAGCACGTCGTCGGACATGTGGGGGGCCGCGCGGGACATGACCTCGCCCACGTGCTGGGAG
>JBKHJU010000170.1:0-5349 GCA_046537985.1 Longimicrobiales bacterium | reverse complement strand
CTCGTGTACATTCCCCGGACAGCGTCCAGGATGACCTTTCTGTTGTCGGAAGTGATGACCACCATTGTCTGATCCTCCGGTGCGGAATGGGTTGGTTGGACGACTCGGCTCAGCCGGTGGAGTCCGTGTCCGAGAATCGGGACACCAGGTTCCGGATCCTCTTCTCGAACTCGGGCCGGACGGGTTCCCGGCCGAGGCGGGCGAGCTGCTCCTTGAGCCCCTTCTCGAACTCGTGCCGGGAGTAGCAGCTCTGGCAGATTCGCAGGTGCTCCTCCAGACGCTCGACCCGGCTTCGGCCATCGAGCTCACCGTCCAGGTAGAGGGCGAGGAGACGGATCGCCTGGTCGCAGGTCAGGGGCTCCACCTTGTGGCCCTTCCCGGGCTCGTTCCTGTCGGATTCGGTCATTTATGTGTCGCTCTCTTCTGTGGTGGATCGCTTAGGTCGCGCTCGTGCCGGATGGTGTTCGTCCGGGGAGCGCCGTCCGTCGGCTTCGTCGCCGGCATCGGTCGGCTTCCGGGGCTTTCGGTATCCGGCGTCCACGGCGAGGGTCCAGAGGGCTTCCTGGAGGAGGGACCTTCCCCGGGCGAGCCGGGACCGGACGGTGCCGACGGGGACACCCAGCGCTTCGGCCGCCTCCTTGTAGCTGAGGCCCTGGACGTCGACCAGGACCACCGCCGGGCGAAATACGTCGGGAAGCGCGTCGATGGCGTCGGCCAGGTCCTCCCGCAGGAGTCGCTCCAGGAAATCCTGCTCCGGATTGCTCTGCCAGAGCAGGAAGGGTTGATGAAGGCGCTCGAAGATGGAGAAGCCGGCCTCGGAATCGGAGCACGCTTCCTCGTAGGACTCGAAGGCGTGGTCCGCGGGCCCGGTCCGCTTCCGGCTGACGAAGGTGTTGGTGAGGATCCGGCAGAGCCAGGCCTCGAGAGCTTCGGGATCGACGAGGGAGTCGAGGCTCTCCCAGCCCTTCGCAAGGGACTCGGCCACGAGGTCCTCGGCCTCCGCGCGGTTCTTCGTCAAGCGAAGGGCCGTCCCCATGAGCCTGGGAAGGAGCTCGTCCACCCGACCGGCGAACCACTCCCTCCGACTCGATGGCGCGGCGTCGGCGTCGCGGACGGTCACGTCGTCTGTCGCTTCCGGCTCGCGGATGGTCATTCCCTTCTCACGGGTTGTCGATCCCTTCTCACGGGTCGTCGCTCCCCTCACTCGGGAAGACGGAAGCGGTCCCGGAAAAGTTCCCGAGAGCAGTCGAGGCGTCGGAGCGCGTTCCCGTCGAGGCGTCGGAGTGCGTTCCCGTCGAGGCGTCGGAGCGCGTTCCCGTCGAGGCGTCGGAGCGCGTTCCCGTCGACCGTGGCCGGGGAAGGGTCACGGCTCTTGTCGGCGATCCCGGGGGAGATGGCCTGGATCGTGGATACCTATCTCTCCATGAATCCGTCCGAGATCGGAGGGTCCGGATGCGTCACCGGAAAGCCCCTCGCCCAGGGTGGGGGTCCGTGGGCGACTGGAAGCCACGGGGCTCGGCGTGTACTTCGGGATCCGGGAGGCATGCTCGAGCCGCGAGGACATGGCGGGCCTCGATCTCGAGCCCGGGGTGGAAGGAAAGACCGTGGTCGTCCAGGGCCTCGGCGACGTCGGCTACCACGCGGCGAGAGAGCTCCAGGAGGCGGGGGCCCGGATCATGGCGGTGGGAGAGCGGGACGGCTCGTTGAGGGCGACGTCGTCCGAAGGCCTGGACATTTCCGATCTCCGCGAGCACATGGAGGAGTCCGGGTCGATCCTGGGCTTTCCCGGGACCGAGGAGATGGAGCGGGGGAGCGACGTCCTGGAGCTCGAATGCGACATCCTCCTTCCGGCTGCCCTCGAGAATCAGATCACGGACGAGAACGTGGACCGGATCCGGGCGCGAATCGTCGCCGAGGGTGCGAACGGTCCGACGGCGACGAGGGCGAGTGAAGCCCTCCACGACCGCGGAGTCCTGGTGCTCCCCGACCTCTATCTCAATGCCGGGGGCGTGACCGTCTCGTACTTCGAGTGGGTGAAGAATCTCACCCGGCTTCGCTTCGGTCGGCTGGAGAAGCGCTTCTACGAGACGAGCGCCTACCGGATGCTGGAGGCCGTCGAAGGGCTGGTGGACCGGAGATTCGAGGGGGACGAGAACGAGCGGGCATCGTCGGGAGCGGGCGAAGCGCAGCTGGTCCGCTCGGGCCTCGAGGAGACCATGGTGAGCGCCTACCGGGAGATCCGGGAGACCGCGCGCGGGAAGGACGTGGACCTCCGGACGGCCGCGTTCGTCCTGGCCATCGAGGAGGTGGCCCGGGTCTACGAGGAGCGGGGAGTCTTCCCCTGACGAGGGTGGGGGTGACGAGCTTCCGGCCTCGGCGTCGGACTCGGAATCGAGCTCGGGGCTCGGGTCGGAGCTCCGATCCTCAGGACTCCGTCGTGCAGCGGAACGACGAGAGAATCGTCTCGAGCTGGATCATGTACTCGTACTTGTCCTGCCCCGGTGCGTAGAGCCAGGCGTCCAGGAGGTACAGCCGGTCGTCGGGCGGGCATTCGACGGCCCTGAGGATGAACGGGCCCCCGGCCGGGAAGGCGTCCTCCGGCGGATTCGACCAGACGGCCTGGATCTCGGTGACGGGCATCCCCCGAAACGATCCCTCCCGCGACTGGAGGGTCGTCGTGTCGTTCACCTGGGGGTACGGGTAGTAGACCTCGGCGATGTTCGTGCGCCACGCCAGGAGCGAATCCACGGTCGGCTCCGTGCCGGGGACCGGCGACCGCCAGGTGACCGTCACCTGCCGGATCAGCTCCGAGGGCGACGGGTTGTCGTTGCGGAAGATGTAGACCGAGTCTCGGAAGATGGTGTCGTAGACGTTGGCGATCTCCAGGGTGAATCCCGCCTCCTGCATGAGGGACCGGGCCAGCGCCGTGTCTCGTCCCGAGAGGAACATGCGGCTCCGGGCGTACTCCCTGAACTGTTCGTCCATGAGCTCGTGGAGCTCGGGAAGAAGGCCCAGGACGTCCTCGGCGCCCCCCCCCGGAGGGAGGAGGAGCACGGTGACGAGCTGGTTCCGAGCCCACACGTTCTCCACCTGGACGATCCGGGGGGGCGAGAGTGGCTCGTCTCCGTCGTACTCTTCCAGGGCTCGAGCCACCCAGGGGTCCTCTTCCGAGCCGATGACGAGCTCCTGCCTGAAGAGCTGCATCCGGCTCCACGCCTCTTCGGCCGGGTCCTGGAACGTCAGATCGAAGGTGCGCTCCCGTCGGACCGTATAGATCTCGGGCTCGAGGATGGCCTGGACCGAGTCCTGGACGGCGTTCCAGATCTCCGGCGTGGTCGCGACGATGACGGTGTTCGCGTCTCCGTACGCCTGGGACTCGTCGCAGGCTCCCGCAGCGAGCGCGCACGCCCCGAGGGCGACGATCAGGGAGGTCCTCGTCGTGATCCGCTTCATTATCCGCGCTCCTTCGTGGTCGGCGCTTCCTCGTGGCTTCCGTCCCGTCGTCGGCGCTTCGATCGGGTTCTCCCCCCGGCGCGGCCGGCAACCCCCTGCGGCCGATCGTGCCGGGGCAGTAGTAACCCGAAGTGATCTCCCGGTTCGCTTCGAGATTGAGGCGCTTCGGGCGCCGGGTTAGGTTGGCCGATATGCGAACCGACGCCCGCCCGGCCCCCGTCGCGGCCTTCGGCCGTGGGCTCAGACGAGCCGACCGTGGCCGCCTCGCCGACGCCCTCCGGATCATGAGGTAGGGCGAGGATGGCGGAGGCGGACGGAACCGGGGCGGAGGGCGGCGGACGCACGGACGAGCACGCCGGTCACGGCCACGGGGCCCATCGCCACGAGGGCCTCGGCGCGGGAATGGTGGAGCGGGGAGGAGAGAGCGGACGGCTGAAGATCGTCCTGATCCTCACCGGGGTCTTCATGCTGGTGGAGGTCGCGGGGGGAATACTCTCCGGCTCCCTGGCCCTCCTGGCCGATGCGGGGCACATGTTCACCGACGTGGGAGCGGTGGGGCTCTCCCTGGTGGCCATGCGTTGGGCGTCCAGGCCTCCCAGCCCGGAAAAGACGTATGGTTACGTGAGGCTGGAGATCCTGGCGGCGCTGGTGAACGGCGCCGGCCTCCTGGTCTTGGCGGGCTTCATCTGCTGGGAAGCGTACCGGCGTCTGATGGTCCCCCAGACGGTGGACGGTCCCCTCATGCTCGCCGTGGCCGGCGCGGGCCTCCTGGTCAACGTGGCCGGGGCCTTCCTCCTCCACGAACACGCCCACGAGAACCTGAACGTCCGGGGGGCCTATCTCCACGTCCTCGGCGACCTCCTGGGCTCGGTGGGGGCCATCGCCGCCGCCGTGGTCATCCTCACCACGGAGTGGATGCCCGCCGATCCCATCATCTCCGTGGTCATCGCCCTCCTCATCCTGGCCAGCGCCTGGCGGCTGGTCCGGGAGGCCACCGATGTGCTCCTGGAAGCCGCTCCGGCCCACATCGACGTGGAGGACCTCCTCCGGGACCTGAACGCCATCCCCGACCTCAACGACGTCCACGACCTCCACGTCTGGACCCTGACCAGCGGCTTCGTAGCCCTCAGCGGACACGGGGTGATCGACGATCCGCAGCACCAGTCACACGTGCTGGACGAGATCCGCCGAGTCCTGGGACAGCACGGCATCGAGCACATGACATTCCAGCTCGAGCCCCGGCCTCTCTACCAGCTTTCGGAGGCTGAATTCCCGGGCCCGAACGGGGGTGAAGCCGGCGCTTGAAACCGCTTGACAGGGGTGAGGGCGACCGTACCTTCCGGCCAGATCATCCACACTCGGCCGGGGCGGGAGCCGGCTGCAACGTCAGGAGGAATCCGAGCATGGCGGACCACGACGTCTGGGGGGAGGGAGAGACCTTCGAGACCGAGCCCGTCCTCTCCGATGGCGAGGCGGACGACGAGGACTGGGACGATGACGACTGGGACGAGGACGACGAGGACGACGAGGACTGGGACGAAGACGAAGACGAAGACGACGAGGATTGGGACGAGGACGAGGATTGGGAGGAGGAGTGGGACGAGTGGGACGACGAAGACGACGATGATCGTCGTCCCTCCCGGGACGACGACGAGGACTGAAGCCGGGTCTTCGGCCGCCCGAACAGGTCCCGATACGACGCCGCCCCGGTGATCCACCGGGGCGGCGTTCCTCGTCGAGGGCCCGTCGTCCGGGAGCGCTCCAGGGAGCCCGGCACGGGCGGACGGGGGGAACCCCGATCCCCTTCCATCCATATTATGGGTGCCAACCCGGACCAGTGGTCCCAACCCGGACCATGCCCGGATCGTTCAGGGGTCGTGCTCGCTGGTACCCACG
>JBKHJU010000169.1:0-5357 GCA_046537985.1 Longimicrobiales bacterium | reverse complement strand
CTCGTGGGCCGCCTGCTGAACCAGGCGTCGGACGACTGAGAGCCGATGACCCGGGTCGAGCCGGATCCACCGCGTGACGTTACGGCCCTCCTCGTGTTCGGAACCCGGGTCGAGCCGGACTTCCTGGAGGAGCTGAGCCTTCATTTCGAGCTCTTTCTCGAGGCCGTGGATCGAGGGCTGGATCCGGACGGCGATCCGGATTACGATTGGCGTCTCGCGGACCCGTCGTTCCGGGGGCGGAGGGTCCTGGTGGAGCCGGTTCCGGCGGAGGAAGCACCCGCGCGCAGGCGGCCCGTTCGGACCATCCTCGACGAGGCGCGACAAGGCATCGCCCTTCTCACGGGGAGTACCCGCCGGCCCCCGACCTTCAGTGACACGGCCCTGGATCATCTCGAGGCCATCGTCGCCCACCTCGAGGGCCCCGAGCTCACGCGCATGGCGTTCTACGCCAACCGGGAGTCGGAGCTGATGACCGAGCGGACGCTGGCCAACCTCCGGGCCATTCGGACGCGGTGAGAGCCGTCCACTGAAGTCAGAGAAGGCGAGTCAGGGCTTTCGGGCGATCAGGCGAGCGAGTCCCCGCTCCCCTTCCGGACGCTGAAACACTCCTTCTTCGTAGAGCAGAATCTCGAAATCGGAGAAGGCTCGCCGAAGCTCCCCCGGCTCCAGGGCGAAGGCCCGTCGGATGTCACCTCCGAGGAGATCGATCTCGTCCACGTGATAGGTCTCGAACAGGAGGAGCCCGCCCGGGGCTAGAGCGCGACGGATCAGGTCGAAGCTCTCCCTGAGCAGGAAACGGGTGTTCACCACGGCACGGAAGGAGCCGGCTCGAAGCTCGAGCCGGGGGAGCTCGACCAGCACGGGCTGAACCCGGAGTCCTTCCGTCTCTGCCCGCTTCCGAAGGAGCCGAAGCCCCTCGATGGAGAGGTCCGCGCCCACGACTCGGTAGCCCCGCCGGGCCAGGAAGAGGGCGTTCCGGCCCGCTCCGCACGCCAGGTCCAGCGCCGTTCCCCGTCCGTCGAGCCAGGGAAGGGCGTCCTCCACGATGGCGGCCGGGGAGCCGACGTCGGGCCAGTCCCCGGCCCGGTAGCGGTCGTCCCACCGGGTGCGCTCGTCAGGGGTCACGGTCGGAGCCTCACCGTCGAATCCTCACGGTCGATGACCTCCTCGGCGAGCGGAACGGGCGCCGGGAGTGCGTGTTGGACTGTCGGGACCCCGGATGCGGCCACGATGCGGGAGGAGACGATGCGACGACGCCGATGGACCGACCCTCGGGACGGACAGCTGTGGAATGTGATTCACAATCCGGGCGTGGAGCTGTCCCGGCCCCGGGAGCGAGCGCTCCGGAGCAAGGTCATCTTCGATTCGGGAGAGGAGCGGTACGAAGCGCCCGCCGTCTTCGGCGACGATCTGCAGGCCCTGGACGACGACACCCTCATGGGTCTGCTCGATCAGGCGCGGGCGGCCGAGGGGTAGCTTTTCGACGTCTGCCCCTCCTGCAGCTCCAGGAGGCGGCGGCGAGCCTTCGCCGAGTCCGGGTGATCCTGTGGGGCGAACTCCAGGAGGCCGGTCTCCAGGTTTCGATCCTCCAGCCCCGCCATGCGATCCTCCACCACGACCCGGAAGCGCCGCGCGAAGCCGTCGGCCACGTTCCGAACCTCGTCCACGAGCCAGTCGGGAGGCTCCAGCGGTCTCAGAAATCCGGCGGTGGCCGACCCCGACGGCGCCACGGAGTGGGCGAGTGAAAGGAGAGGTCGGCCCAACAGCCGAACGACGCCTCCGTCCGCCCACCCCGGAGTGAAGCTCCGGGCCCGGCCGAGCATCCCGAGGACCCGGGGCCAGCGGGCGGTCCGGCCCGTCGCCGTCGCGTGCGAAGCCCGAAGGTCGTCGGTGTCCCAGCGGATGCCGTAGGTCCGCTCCAGAGCCCGGGCCAGGAAGGCGATCTCCTCCGCGCTCTCCAGAGGCTCGTCGGCGGGCTCCGGGATCCCGGGCTCGGTGGCGAGGAAGACCAGGTCCAGGCCCACTTCCATGGCCACGTGGGTCTCGCAGTCCTCGCTGGAATTCAGCCGGATCGACCGATCTCCCAGGAGGTGCTCTCCACACGCCCGTCCCACGAGGGGATGGATCTCCACGTCGGTGACGTGGTGGGTGGCCCACCCCCAGGCGAACGCACGCTGCCTCGGAGTCTCGGCCTCGTCCAGGAGCGCCCGGGCGAGGCGACCCGTGGAGATGTAGTGGGCCAGCTCCGACATGAGGCGGTCCACCCCGGGGACGAATCCCATGTCGGGCCCCATGGCTCCCAGGAGGAAGGAGCGTCGGAGGGTCTTCTCGTGGACGGAGAAGGGCGCCCGGGCGGACCGGTCCTGCCAGTCTCGGAGGGCCCGTCCCGCGGTCAGCATGTGGATGGTGGCGCAGGGCATCAGGAAGGCACCGGGGGCATCAGGTGGAGTCCACCGCTTCCGCCTTTCGAGCGGCACGGCTTCGAAGCTCCCGACTCCTCGTGCGGTCTGCATCTTCCAGCGCCGCCTGGATGGCCGGGCACGCGCTCCGGACGACGTCGAGGTCCGAGCGCCGGAGCTCGTAGAGGGCGCACGGCGTGACTGCGATGCAGGAGGCCGTCCGGGGGGTTCCGTGGAGGAGGGCCATCTCGCCGAAGAAGTCGCCGGCCGTGAGGGTGGCGATGTCCTGGCGTTCTCCCCGAAGCGTCCGGGTGACCCGAACGACGCCCCGGGCCACCAGAAAGAGGGAATCTCCCGTCTGTGCCTGCCGGATGATGGGCTGTCCCGAGGGAGCGGTCCGGGGACGAAGGAGATCGGCGACCCGCTGGAACTCGTCTTCCGGCGTGTCCTGGAAGAAGGGGACCTTTCGAAGGAGCTCCTCGGCGCTCACCTGGAGCTTGGACGCCTGCGTGGCCCGGATTCGCCGGAGCTCGCCGGCCATCTCCTTCAGGATCGCTTCCGCGACGCCGTCGGGGAGAGCCCCGGAACGAGCTCGTTCCTGGATGGCCTGGCGCTCCGCGTGGATGGCCAGCCGCTCGGCGAGGCGCTCCTGGGTGGAGGAGACGAACTCGGGGAATTGTTCGGCCGTGAGGTCCATTCGCCTGCGGGCGCTGTCGTGCCAGCTCTGATAGTAGTCCCGGATCTCGTCGACGACGTCCGGGGGCACGGACTCCTCCCGACCCATCTCGTCCAGGCTCCGGAGGATGTCCCGGGTGGCCCGGGAGCGCGCCCATGACACCTCGAAATCCTTCGCCGTCCGACGGGCCCTGATCCGTTCCACCGCCGACCCCAGTCCGGGAATGCGGTCCAGTACGCGGACGAGGAGGAACTCGACCCGCTCCTCGCCCGGGGGATAAAGGGTATACGGAGGAAGGTTCCCCGTGTGGCGGACCTTCTCGGTCTGGAGCTCCAGGGAGTGGCGGAGGTCCCGGTACGCCGCCTCGGAAAGGTGGCCGTCCTCGAACATGCGGTAGTAGCTGCTCTTCTCCTCGGCGAAGCAGCGAAGGTGGAGGAGTCGACGCTCCTCCTCGCGGTCGAGCTCCATGGTCCGCAGCTCGCGCAGCACTTCCCGGGCCTCCCGGATGTCCCGCTCGGTCCGGCTCCGCATGGCCTCGGCCACCCGGGGGGAGAAGAGCCCGCCCTCCTCCAGCTCGGGAATCTGGCGGAGGGTCTTCCGCTTGGCGGCGAGGAGCCCCTCGGCCCGGGAGAGTCGATCGGAGAGGGGAGGGACGTGCAGCCTCATCTTCCGGACGAGCCACTTCATGCTGAGGCCCGGAACGAGGAGGGTGAAGAGGACGGCTCCCATGGTCACGGCGATGACGACCTCGCGGCCCGGAAAGGCCGGAAGGCTCAGGGCGATGGCCAGGGCGATTCCTCCCCGCATCCCACCCCAGACCATGACGGCCTGGTAGCGGCGATCCACGGGATCCGTTCGAGGAAGGCGACCCACCAGTGGCACCAGGCCGAAGACCACGAGGGCCCGGGAGAGGACCATCGCCACGATGGCCACGGCCACGAGATCGATGGAGGCCGCCAGCGCCCCCAGGTCCACGCGGAGCCCCACCATGAGGAAGAGGAGGGCATTGGCGACGCCGGCCATGTACTGCCAGAAGCCGCGAAGATGATCCTGGAGCTCCGGAGAGATCTTCGTCTTTCCCCAGCCCCCGATCATGATGCCGGATGCCACGGTGGCCATGACCCCGCTCATCCCGAGGGCCTCCTCGGCGAGGATGAAGCTGAGGTAGGCGAGAACCAGGGTCAGGGAGATCTCTATGAACGCGTCTGCCTCCACCCGGCCGAGGATCATTCCCACGGCCACCGCGGCCCCCCACCCAACCACGAGCCCTCCGAGGAAGATGACGACGAACTGACCCACGCCGGAGAGGATTGCGGCTGTCGAGACGCTGCCCGCGAGGATGACGCCGAGGATGATCCGGGACGCCACGATGGAGGTGGCGTCGTTGAAGAGGGATTCTCCCTCCACCAGGATGCTGAGCCGCTTCGGCGCCCCCAGCTGGCGAAAGAGAGCCGTGACCCCGGCCGGGTCCGTGGCCGAAAGGACCGTGCCCAGCAGCAGGGCCATGGTCCATTCCATGCCCGTGGTCCAGTGCATGAGGGCACCCAGCAGCCCCGTGGAGACGAGGAGCCCTGGCACCGCCATGGTCAGCACCGGGGCCAGGTTCTCTCGAAGGGCCCGCCCCTCCAGGTTGAACGCCGACTCGAAGACCAGGGCGGGGAGTAGAACGAAGAAGACGACGGCCGGTGGGAGCTCGAAGGCGTGGAGGGCCTCGAGGTATCCGGGTCCGAGCCTTCCGAGCTGTGAAAGGGCCACTCCGACCACGACCAGCCCCACCGTCGAGGGAAACCGGTAGCGCTTCGAAACGGCCAGGGTGGCCGTGGAGAAGAGGAGGAGCGCGGCCAGGCCTCCGACGACCTCGGCGACCCCGCCTCCCACCTGCATCACGATGCTCCTTCGACCTCGACCCGGGGGACCCGCGAAGAGTGTTGGGGAAGCAATGGTCGGAGAGCGTGGAAGGGGAAGGAAGCGTGCGCCGTGGGGCCGGAAGGAGCATCGGCGAGCCGGCCGCCGCGCCGCTCCGGCAATCTGCACGAGCCGGTCGGAGGGACGCAAGCGGGGCGTGAGGGGGAACCCCGCTGCTCCCCGGGCGTACGACGCACGTGCCATTGCCGGACAGGCTCCCGGCTTGCCCGTCGGGGAAGAACGTGACAAGATTGCTTCGATCGTCCCGGTACCTGCGGGATCGATCCAGCCCCGTCGCACCCGGCCTCGGCTTCATCTCCGAGGCACCCCATGTGGTCTTCCCGGGCATCTTCGAAGAGATCTCTGGAGGGTGGGGG
>JBKHJU010000168.1:0-5388 GCA_046537985.1 Longimicrobiales bacterium | reverse complement strand
CCCCGCCCCTGGAGCTCGGCCACGATGTTCGAGCCGATGAAGCCGGCTCCCCCCGTGACGAGGATCAGCCCGTCCACGTGCGCGTCCTCCGGTGGGATCTCGTCTGGTGGAGTCTCGTCCGGCGGAGTCTCGTCTGGTGGAGTCTCATCTGGTGGGATCTCGTCTGGTGGAGTCTCGTCTGGTGGGATCTCATCGGGCGCTGGAGGTCCATGGGGCTCAGTATGGCGGAAACGCTTCCCCGGCGGCCACCCCCATCCCCCCGACGACGATCCAGCCGGCTCCGGCGATCCAGCCGGCTCCGACGATCCACCCGGCTCCGGCGATCCGGTCTCGGCGCGATGGTGAGATCGCCGCGCCCGCCTTCAGGTGCGGGCGCGCACCCGCTCCGGGTAGGCAAACAGGGGGACGATCCTCTAAATTTTGTTACTCGCGTCTCCTGCGCCCGCCGGCTCGTTCTGACGATGGCCACGACCTCGACGACACCGACTCGACCCACGATCCACGGCCTTCCCCGGCCGCTGGCCCGGGCCATGGAGGCCTACGCCGATCGGTTGGATGTGGATCAGGTGGTACGCGCCTTCGAGCTGGCCCGGGACGCCCACGAGGGCCAGCGTCGGGCGTCGGGGGACGCGTTCGTGACCCACGCGGTGGAGGTGGCGACGATCCTGGCCCAGCTCCGGCTGGACACTTCGTCGCTGGTGGCGGGGCTGATCCACGACGTGGTGGAGGACACGGCCCTCACCCTCCAGGACGTCGAGGACGAGTTCGGCCCGCTGGTGCGCCGCATCGTCTACGGAGTTACGAAGATCGGAAAGGTCCGGGTCCGCTCCCACACGGAGCACCAGGTGGAGAACTACCGGAAGCTCCTCCTGTCCATGGCGGAGGACGCCCGGGTCATCCTGATCAAGCTGGCCGACCGCCTCCACAACATGCGCACGCTCGAGCATCTGCCTCCGGAGAAGCGCAGGCGGATCGCCCTCGAGACCCGGGAGATCTACGCGCCCCTGGCCCACCGTTTGGGAATCGCGTCCATCAAGTGGGAGCTGGAGGACCTGGCGTTCAAGTTCCTGGAGCCCGAGGCCTACGCCCAGCTGCGGAAGAAGGTGCAGCAGCGCCGGCGCGAGCGGGAGCGCCAGATCCTGGAGATGCAGCGTCCGCTGGAGGAGGCTCTGAAGGAGGCGGGCATCCCCTACGAGGTCACCGGCCGACCGAAGCACCTCTGGTCGATCCACCGGAAGATGCGGGACCGCGACCGGCCCTACGAGGAGATTTACGACCTCATGGCCATCCGGGTCCTCACCGACTCGGTCCAGAACTGCTACGCGGCCCTCGGCGTCATCCACTCCCGGTGGACTCCGATCACGGAGCGATTCCACGACTACGTGGCGACGCCGAAGTCCAACATGTACCGGTCCCTCCACACGACGGTCTTCGGACCGGGAGGACGCCGCTACGAGATCCAGATCCGGACCGAGGAGATGCACCGGACGGCGGAATACGGGATCGCGGCCCACTGGCGCTACAAGGAGGGGGACGGCGGGCGCCACGGCGGGAACAGGGACGACGACGAGGTCGACGAGGCCCTGACGTGGTTCCGGCAGGTCCTGGAGTGGCAGCAGGACACGGAGGAGCCCGAGGAGTTCATGGAGTTCCTTCGGATGGACCTGTTCCAGGGCGAGATCTTCGTCTTCACGCCCAAGGGAGACGTGAAGCAGCTTCCCGAGGGCGCCACGCCCATCGACTTCGCCTACTCGGTCCACACCGAGGTGGGATTCCACTGTGCGGGCGCCAAGGTGAACGGGCGTATCGCTCCCCTGAGCCGCCCCTTGAAGAACGGCGACACGGTGGAGATCCTCACCGATCCGAATCAGTGTCCCAGCCGGGACTGGCTCGCCTTCGTCAAGACGTCACGGGCGCGCCAGCGCATCCGTCACTGGATCCGGAAGGAGGAGCACGAGCACGCCGTTCAGCTCGGACGGGACTTCCTCGAGCGCGAGATCCGGAAGCGCCGACTCGGAAAGCCCACGAACGAACAGTACGAGGACGCGGCGAAAGCCTTCGACGAGGACGACTTCGAGGAGGTCTACGCCGAGCTCGGTCGGGGGGATCTCGGCCCCACCGTGGTCCTCCGGGAGCTCTTCCCGGACGAGGAAACCGGTGAGCCGCCGAAGCGGGCTCCGTCCACCCTCCGGCGCATCGCCGACAAGATCCGGCGCTCGCCCAAGGGCGTTCGGATCCAGGGGATGGAAAACCTGATGGTGAAGTACGCCCAGTGCTGCCAGCCCGTCCCGGGCGACGACGTCCTCGGCTACATCACCCGGGGCCGGGGCGTGTCCATCCACCGCAGGGACTGCCCCAACGTCCTGAATCTGGACCGGGAGCGCCGCGTCGACATCGAGTGGAGCGCCGAGGAGGGCGACCGCTTCTTCGTGAAGCTCTACCTCCGGGGCACCGACCGCCGCGGCCTCCTCTCCGACATCGCCCGGGCCATCAGCGACACCGGCACCGACATCACCCACGCCGACACCCACTCGGTGGAAGGCGGCATGGTCGGCGAGTTCGCCGTGGAGGTCCAGGACCTCTCCCACCTCAGCAAGGTCATGAAGGCCGTTCGCAGCGTCCGCGGCGTCGTCTCCGTCGAGCGACGGGAGTCCTTCCGGGAATCGGATCTGGTCGAATCGTAGCCTCGCCTTCAGGCCGCCGCCGGCGTCAGATCCGTCGGTACTCCAGGCCGTTCAGCCATTCCCTCGGCCCGTGCCCCGGCTCGTCCCCTTGCCCCATACTCTTGGGCCGCTCTCCTTGGGCCGCTCTCCTGGGCCGCTCTCCTGGGCCACCCCCCCTGGCCCAATTCCCTGGCATACGCCACTGGCTGGTTTCCCTGGACCCCTTTCCTAACCCCTTCTCCAGGCCAATTCCCCAAACCCACTCCCCGGACCCATTCTCCTTCGCTCGAGGAATCTCTCGATTCGGCGTAGGGCATAGCGGCCTTCAGCCGTAAGGCGCACGAAGATCTTCCGCCTGTCGTAAAGGCCTCTCCGGGTCCGGTCAACCAGCTGTGCGGCCTCGAGCACGTCCAGATGATGCGCGACCGAGGATGGTTCCAGAGCGAGGATTCGAGAAAGCCGCCGGGGAGAGAGGCCGAAGGCCGTGGCCTCTCGGAGATGATGCAGGACGAGTAGGCGCACCGGTGAGAAGGGGGTCGGCCATCCTTCCTCCCCCGCGACGAGATCGATTCTCCGAGCGGTGATCCTCAACAGTCGATGGGCCCGATTCAAGGTGACTCCGGGCGGCTCGTTCACGTCATGGCGGATGGTCTCCATGGGCCTCTGAACGGTGTTCGCAACTGGTTCGAACTTCGAACGACTCAAGTATTGGAACGAGGTGCGGGCTGGACCATGCTCGTACGGGCCAACTTGAGGCGCCGTGGGGGTGATGGCCGCGACAGCGTAACCGCCTCAGACTGGAATGCTCCGGGGGATGGTTTTCCGCCGATCGTTCGAGCTTCGAACGAATCTCGACCTGCCTTCAGAGATCATATCCAGAACGAATCTCCATCTGCCTTCTGGGGTGATACGAGGATGAATCTCGATCCACCTTCCGGGGCGACGGGAAACTGAAGGCTCGAAGGCGCGCATGGGGCGCCGTGAGAAGGCGCGCGGAGGGGTCTCTGCGGCTGGACAGGAAGGGCGGGACGGGGGTACGATCCCGGTGCCGGGAATCGGCAGTCGCCCGAGCGCATTCGGAGGCCGGGAGTCGGCAGCCGGGGGGCGACGGACCTCGATGTCGGGATTCCGATGACTACCAGTTCCAGGTCCTTCCTCCGAGGCTCATGCTTCCTGGTCCTGGTCACCTCGGTGATCCTGGTGGGAGGATGTGCCACGGGTTTCAGCTCCTCCACCGTGGAAGATTTCGGATCGTTCCGGATCGACGTGACGAACGACCTCGCTCCACGGGTGGAGGTCCATCTCCAGGTCGATCCCCGGAGCGGCGGCGAAGCTGCGTCCGAATCCCTCCTCGGAAGTGCACCCGTCGAAGGAACCACCGTCTTCAGGGTCGATCTCGAAGACCCTTCGGCGTCCCACCGGCTGCGAGCTTCTCTTCCCCGCGACCGGGAGCTCTTCTCCGAGTCCTTCGTGCCCGGGGAGTTGGCAGGGGTTCGCTGGGATCTCGCCGACAACGCCCTGGCCCGAGAGGAACGAGGGAGAGCGGCCCCCGAGGAGGCCGAGGGCGTCGACGGTATCTCCGGTTCAGAGCATCGGCGTCCTACCGGGGCTCGCAAGATCCCTCCCGGGCTCTGAGCATCCTTACCCGCCTTTGAGCCCAGCAGCCCGGGCCGCGCGCTGTCACGCTGCGACCGTGCCGCCACCGTCGACCCTCTCGGGATCATCGATTTCACCGGAACTGCCGGGCTTGCCCGGACCGCTGGCCTTGCCCGGACCGCTGGCCTCGCCCGGACCGCTCGCCTTGCCCGGACCGCTGGCCTTGTCCGGCCCGTCGGGGCCGCCGCGACCGTCGACGTGTCGGATCTCGGCCCTGAATCGGGGAAGGGTGTCAGGGTGATTCCGCCGGACCCACTCCAGCAGTCCCTCGCGGACGGCGCAGCGCAGGTCCCAGGCCGACGGAGAGGTCGCGGCGCTCATGAGCGCTCGCAGCTCCACCGTCTTCTCCGTCGTGTCGGTGACGTCCAGCCGCCACACCCGTCCGTCCCAGTGCTCGTTCGCTTCGACGAGGCGCCCGACCTCCTCGCGCACGTCCTCCACCGGGATGGTGTGGTCGAGGTAGAGGTAGACGGTTCCGAGGATGGCTGCCGACGTCCGGGTCCAGTTCTGGAAAGGCTTCTCGATGAAATGGCTGATGGGAACCACGAGGCGGCGCTGATCCCAGATCCGGACCACGACGTAGGTGAGCGTGATCTCCTCGATCCAGCCCCACTCGCCCTCGACGATGACGACGTCGTCGAGGCGGATGGGCTGGGTAATGGCGATCTGAAAGCCCGCGAGGACGTTGCCCAGGGTGCGCTGGGCAGCGAGACCCACGATCAGTCCGACCACTCCGGCCGATGCCAGGATCCCGGTCCCGAGCTCGCGGAGATCCTCGAAGCTCATGAAGACGGCCGAGACCGCCAGGATCGTGACAACCACGACGGCGATCTTTCGGACGATCTCCATCTGGGTGTGGACCTTGCGGGCCTCCAAATTGTCGGTCACGCCCGTATCGAAGCGGCCGAGATACGCGGTGGTGGCGACCTGGATGAGACCCACGGAAACCCAGGCCATGCCCAGGACGAGGGCCACGAGCAGGAGATGGCCCACGGCGTCCCATCCCGGCCCGGCGACGGGGCTGGCCGAGAGCGCGACGGCGGCGCCCGCGACGGGAAGGGTCCAGGCC
>JBKHJU010000167.1:0-5402 GCA_046537985.1 Longimicrobiales bacterium | reverse complement strand
ACCCTCAGCCTGGCGCCCCACATCTATCTCTTCCTCTTCGGGGTCGGGCTCGTGGTGAGGTACTACTTCCACATCACCCTGGTGGCGGGGGCCGCGGCGGCCACCCTCTTCGGCCTCAGCGCGGCGTACTCGGCGTGGACGGGAGTTCCCTACTTCATCGATTCGGAGATCCCCACCGCGGTCTTCCTGGGGCTCCTCCTCCTGATCACCGACCCCTCCACCTCGCCCCGGAAGCCGCTGGGCAAGCTCATCTTCGGCGTCCTCTACGGGCTCGGGGTCTTCGGCCTCTTTTCGCTCCTCGGAGCGTTGGGCGTCCCGACCTTCTACGACAAGCTCCTCTGCGTGCCCCTCCTGAACCTGAGCGTCCAGCGGATCGACGGTGCCGTGCGGGCCATCCAGGAGACGGATCTCTGGGCACGTCTCCAACCGGACCTGGCCTCCACCCGGGCAAACCTCGTCCACATGGGCCTCTGGACCCTCTTCTTCGGGACCATGGCCGTCCTGGGCCGAACCGACGCCGCGCACCCGGGCGACCGGGTCCCCTTCTGGATCCGGGCGTGCGAAGAGGGGCGGCGGAACGCTTGCGAGCGGCTGATCCAGATCGAGTACACCTACTGCGCCGACAACTCGGGTTGGGCGTGCAACGAGCTGGGTCGCCACTACCGCATGGGCGAGATCGTCGCGCCCGACGAGGAGCTGGCCCGTACCTACTTCGGACGAGCGTGCGAGCTCCGCTTCCAACCCGGGTGCCTGAATATCCTGGAAGCCGAGTCCGCGGTGGCCGCCGCTCCCCGTCCCCTGGATCTGCGCCTGCTCCTTCGGGAAGGGGGCCGAAACCTGCTGGAAGCGTCGGAGCGGGAGCTCTACGATCGGGCCTGCGCCCACGGATGGAGCTTCGCCTGCGAGGAGCTGGCCACCACGCCGTGACGAGGCAAGGGTGACGAAGCCGTGACGACCGAAGGAATCGAGATGAGAGACCTGGAATGAGCGCGTCGAGGGATGCCCTCTGGCTTCCGGTCACCGCCCTCCTCTTCGCCGGGATCCTCGGGGTGGTCTGGCTCCTGGGTCTCCCGCTTCTCTCCCGGGCCGGCGCTGGAGGAGCCGGGCGAACGGGAGGGGGTCCGGCCGCGGGCGCCGACGCCGGGAGCCAACCCGCCGCCTCCGCCGAAAGCATGGCGACCTCCGGCGGAGGCGGAAGCATCCAGCCCGAGGGGGAGGCACCGCGGATTCGACCCGGAGACGCGGGGAGTGTCGCCGCCGACGGAGGCGTCGTACCGGCCCTCCCCGAAGCTCTGGACGGGTTCCGCTCCGACGCCTGGCACCTCCCCGACGACCCGCTCCTGGGCTTCGTGGAGATTCCCGGCGGCCCCTTCCTCATGGGGAGCGACCCCGGGGTCGATCGCCTGGCGTACGACATCGAGGTCTGGTCTCCCGGCCAGCCCCAGGGGGGGGTGGAGGTCCCCACCTTCTACTTGGGCCGCTTCGAGGTCACGGTGGCCCAGTACGCCGCCTTCGTCGAGGCGACGGGACATCCGACGGCCGAGGGCACCTTCGACGCTCCCCCCGATCACCCCGTCTCCCGGGTGACCTGGCCCGACGCGCTGGCCTACGCCCGCTGGCTCGAAGAGGCTCTTCGGGATTCCCCCGACACGCCCGAGGCGATCCGGCGCCGTCTCGACGAAGGGTGGCGCATCACCCTCCCGGACGAAGCCGAGTGGGAGAAGGCCGCTCGCGGGACCGACGGCGCCATCTTTCCATGGGGAAACCAGCCCCGCTCCGACCGGGCGAACTTCCAGGCCGGAGCGGCCGTCTCCGTGGGCCTCTACGAGTGCCCCGAGTGCCCCTACGACGTCGCCGACATGAGCGGAAACGTCTGGGAGTGGACCCGGAGCCCGTATCAGCCCTATCCGTACGACGAGTCCGACGACCACGAGAACCTCCGGGCCGACGCCCTCTGGGTCATCCGGGGGGGGTCCTATCAGGATCCCCTGCGCAACGTCCGGGCCGCGGTCCGGGGCGGCGGCGACCCGGGGGCGCGTCGCCCCTTCGTGGGATTCCGGGTGGCGCTGACGCCGGGGGATTCCGGATCCTGAGCCACGGGGGCCCTGCCGGGGCCGGGGACTTGCCGCGCGGGACGCCGGGAAGAGAGCGTGGAGGAAGCCCCGCTCGGGGGCGGGCGGTCTCGAGTGTGGCGTGGGCCATGGAAGTGGCTATACTTCTCGAAGGAGATGACCCCCTCGACCCTCGTCCAGGACGCAGGAGCCCCGCGATGACGATCTCTCCGGCCATCCGGTCGCCCCGGGCCGCGGATCCGGCCCTCGACTCCGCCCGACCGCCGGCGGAGATGCCTCCCCGCCGACCTCTCCGCCTTCTCGGACTGGCTCTCCTCGGGTGCGTGGGGCTGGGGCTCGCGGCCCCGGCTGCGGCCCAGCAGGACACGGAGGAGGGCGCGTCGGCGGAGGAGTTCCCCCTCTACCGGACGGTGACGGGCCCCCTCCACCGCCCGGTGACCACCGACTCTCCCGGGGCCCAGGCCTACTTCGACCAGGGCCTGCAGCTCATCTACGCCTTCTCGCTTCCCCAGGCCATCGCGTCCTTCGAGGAGGCCCAGCGCAGGGATCCCGCGTGCGCCATGTGCTGGTTCGGCGAGGCGTGGGCCCGGGGCCCGTATCTGAACGGCGGCATGCGGGCGTCCAACGCCGCCGAGGCCTTCGAGGCCATCCAGCGGGCGGTGACCCTGGCCGGGGATGAGGGAGGCGCCACGGAGGTCGAGCGTGCCATGATCGACGCCATGTCCCTGCGCTACACCGAGGTGGAGGACGAGGAGCGGCGGCCTCGACTCGACTCCCTCTACTCCCGGGCCATGCACGCGGTCCACCAGGAGTTTCCCGATGACCTGGACGTGGGGACCCTCTACGCCGAGTCCCTCATGCTCCTCAATCCGGCTCGTGGGGAGTACGAGCTGGACGACCCCTTCGTACAGCGGATCCACGCCGTTCTGGAGGACGTCCTCGAGAAGGACATCACCCATCCCGGCGCGTGCCACATTTACATCCACGCCACCGAGGCGACGGAGCGTCCCGAGAAGGCCGAGGAGTGCGCCGACCACCTGGGCGAGGCCGTTCCCGGGTCGAGCCACATCAACCACATGCCCTCCCACACGTACAACCGGATCGGACGCTGGAACTCGGCGGTGCGCTCCAACATCGACGCCTGGCACGCGGACCAGCGGGCGGCATGGGATGAGGGCATCTCCTACGGCGCCACCCACAACCTCCACATGCTCCTCTTCGCCGGATCGATGGCAGGCCAGGGCGCCGTCTCCCTCCTGGCGGCGGAGACCTACGCCGACCAGGTCGCCGGAGGCGTCTTCTACGAGGCCCTGGTCATGCTCCGCTTCGGGTGGTTCGAGAAGATCCTCGCCCTCGATCCGGCGGAGAGGCCCGAGCAGCCCATCCAGCGGGGACTCTTCGACTTCGCCCGGGGCTATGCACACCTCCGGGACGGGGATCCCCACCTGGCTCGGGCCTACCTGGCTCGCGTAGGAGAGACCGCCGAGGCCGCCGGAGACAGCGTCCAGATCCGGGGCGCCACGGCGGAATTGGTGCTGGGAATCGCGGGCCACATCCTGGAAGGAGAGATCGTCGGGGAGGCCGGCGACCTGGACGGGGCCATCGCCCACTTCGAAGACGCCGTCGAGCTCCATGACCGGATTCCCTACGCCGAGCCCGAGCTCCTGAACTTCGCCTCCCGACACTGGCTGGGGGCAGCGCTCCTGGAGGCCGACCGGGCCGAGGAGGCCGAAGCGGTCTACCGCGCGTCCCTGGAGAAGCATCCCCACAACGGCTGGTCCATCCGTGGCCTCGAGCAGGCGCTCCGGGCCCAGGGCCGCACGGCCGAGGCGGAAGAGACCCGGGAGTGGTTCCGGGAGGCGTGGTCCGAGACCGACACCCTCATCCGGGGATCGATCTTCTGACATCAGCAGCGTCCGGATGCGGTTTCCTCGGCGCTTCTGGAGCTCCTCTCGCAGTAACCCGCCGGTGCGGGTGCCCTTCTCCTCTTCGGTGCCGTGCAGGCGACGATGATCGGAGCCGGGATGCGTTCCGGGGAAGGGCCCCGTCCAGCCGAGTGGTCGGGTCTCGGAGCGGCCGTCGCAGGACTCGTCTAGGTCCTCTGGTATCGTGCGCTCCGGGAGCCGGACCGGGGGAAGACGCTGGCCGCCTTCTCCCCCCCTGCGATCAGAACCGGTAGGTATAGCTGGCCTTGACGGAGCCTCCCTGGGAAAGGGTCCTCAGGTTCCGGTCGTCCAGGAGGCCCGCTCCCACGTTCTGCCAGTTGTGGGTGTAGACGAGGAAGATCTCGTTCCCCGGGGCCACGATCCACCGGAGCCTCGTGAAGAGCCCGACGAGCTTGCTCTGGTCGTCGTACTGGAGCTGGCTCGTGGTGCTCACCCACGGAGTGGGCGTCCACTCGGCGTCGAGCGCGTAGACGTTGGTGCTGAAGTCGCCCTGGGGCAGCCGGACGTCGTTGTGCTCCACGTTGGTGGAGAGGCTGAGCCCGGGGCGGGGCCGGAAGGTGACCCGGGTGTTGAAGCCGATTCGGTCCCCGTTCCAGAACTCGCCCAGGTTGACGAAAGTGAAGAGGGAGACCTGACGTCGACCCGTGGTCCCCGCCCGGATCTGGTAGCTCCAGGTGTCGTAGCTGCCGGTGCCGATGTCGATTCCGTCGACGATCTCGAACGGGCGATTCAGGAACTCGTAGGTGTTCTGGACGCTGAAGTTGAGGAAGTCCCCGCTCTCGAAGTCGAGGCCCAGCACCCCGAAGGACCACTCCCGCTCCTCGAGGATCCCCGTACCGAGCTCCGTCAGGTAGCGGAACTGGACGTCGAAGTTGAGCCGGCGCAGCCAGGCGACGCTCTCGGGCCGCGGGGACCACCCGATGCGGGGCTCCACCCGCCGGAAGTCGTTCCGGGTGACGAATCCCACGGCCGGATCGTAGTACTCCCCGAACTCCCGGTACGAGACGTGGCCGGACCAGATGTCGTTGGGAAAGTTCAGCCGAAAGCCCCGGCCGGTCAGGTCGCCCAGGGAGCGATCCACGCCCCGCTCGGGGTTCGAGTTCCAGACGAAGAAGGCCGAGAGCTCCGCGTTGTTGTCCCCCAGGAAGTAGCGGGTGGCGAGCTCCATGTCGACTCCCGCCGTGTGGCGATCCGGCGGGGCCGTCCCGTCGGCTCCCTCTCCCGCGGCCCGTCGCGTGTAGACGGTGCCGATGCTCGACTGCTCGAAGATCCGCCGCTTCACCCGGGCCACCGTGAAGTCCTCCGTCGGAACTTCCACCTGGTGATCCGCCGGATCCAGCGGGCTCACGAGGGCGGACGCGGAACGGATCTGGTAGAAGCCCAA
>JBKHJU010000166.1:0-5461 GCA_046537985.1 Longimicrobiales bacterium | reverse complement strand
GCTCCCCAGAGTTTTCGATGCGCACCGTGGGAATAATCGGTACCCCGGCTTCCGACAGCTCGAGCAAATACGACTTGTCGGCGTTCCAGCGGAGCGTGTCGGGATCGTTGAACAGCCTGGTCCCCGACGCCTCGATTCGATCGATCCACTCGTTGAAGAGGCCGATCTTCCGGGAATAGTTCCAGGTGCTGCGGACCACGACAGCCGAGAAGCTCTCCCACCGGACGGTCGGGTCGTCCCAGGGAGCGGAGATCACGTCCAGTCCGCGCTCGACGCAGGCCTTCGCGGCGAGAGCGTCGTCCCGGGTGCCCGCGGGCTGCTCCGAAGAGGTGGCGAATGCCACGCGTCGGGACGATTCGAGTGGGTCAGTCAGGGGAATTCTTCTTGGCCGGATCGACTGCGGAGGCTGGAGGCGGGAGCGGTGGGGCCATCGGTGCGTCGGGACGGAAGTACCGGAGTCCGGAATGCCGGGGGCGGGATTCGAACCCGCAAGGGATTGCTCCCGGGGGATTTTAAGTCCCCTGTGTTTGCCGTTTCACCACCCCGGCTAAATTCCCGTAAAGAGGTACTTACAAGATAGAATGTTGCCGGTCCAGGACCCACTGGGTGGGTCTACCGTGGGACTTTCGGGGCCTGCGAGGGAGAAGCCGAACCTCGAAGAGCGCCCCGGCCACGCTCCTGGCCACATCGAGCTGAATCCCGTCCGGCACGGGGCGTCGACGACGTTCAATCCGCGAACTCGAAGTCGATCTCCTCGATGGTGCCCCGCCAATAGGGAGCCGGTCCATCGGGGAACAACCACTCCACTTTCCCCCTGAGCGGGATCAGCATTCCGCCCCGAAGCTCGTAACTCCAGAATCGGCCCCGCCAGGGGGTGGCCACGATCTCCCCGTCCACCATGCGATATCGTCCGTCCGATCGGACGGTGTGTATCCGTGCCCGCTCATCGAACTCGGACGGGAGCGTGACGGACGTCTTCACATCCATCAACGTCGCCGCCGCGGAGTTCTCGTCGATCGGTTCCCACCGGACGCCCTGGCTCTGGAGTGCAGTCGTGATCCCCCCGAAGCCTCTCGCGCCCAGACGCGTCTCGCCACGGTCAAGCAGCTTTGCCGCTCCCGTGGCGCACCAACTTCCACGCCTGACCCAGAACGAGCGGAATCGCACCCGCTCCGGCGACCAGCGCCCACTCCCCGAGATCCAGGGACACGGTACCCAGAACCCGACGCAGGGAGGGGTGCGTGACGGCCGCGACCTGTAGCCCGATAGTCAGGACGACCGCCCCCCACATCCACCGGTTCTGAGCGATTCGCCGGATGCCGACCAGGGGTCCGATCGTCCGGGCGTTGAAGGCGTGAAAGAGCTGTCCGAGCGCCAGGGTCATGAAGGTGAGAGTGACGGCCCGCTCCGGGCTTATGTCCGTCTCGAAGTGGCTCCAGACGAAGATTCCGAAGGTCACCGCCGTCAGCGCGAGGGCGTAGCCTCCGATGAGCGCCACGAAGCCCCTGGACAGGATCGCCGCATCCGGATCCCTCGGCGGCCTGCGCATCACGTCGGGCTCGGCGGGCTCGGCCGCAAGGGCGAGGGCCGGGAAAACGTCGGTGATGAAGTTGAGCCAGAGGAGCTGGAGCGGGAGGAGCGGAAGCGGCATGCCGGCCGCCGTGGCCGCGAAGAGGACGCCGATCTCGGAGACGTTGCAGGAGAAGAGATAGAAGATGAACTTCCGGATATTGTCGAAGATGATCCGGCCCTCCTCGACCGCGGTTCCGATGGTGCCGAAGCGGTCGTCCTGCAGGACGAGGTCGGCGGTCTCCCGGGCCACGTCCGTTCCCCTTCCGCCCATGGCCACTCCGATCTCGGCCCTTTTCAGGGCCGGTGCGTCGTTCACCCCGTCTCCCAGCATCGCAACCAGCTCCCCCCGGGCCTGGAGTCCCTCGACGATCCGGACTTTCTCCTCCGGCGTGACCCGGCAGAAGACGTTGGTTCCTTCGAGCTCCCGGGCCAGCCCCTCCCGGTCCAACCCGGCGAGGGCTGGGCCGTCCACCACCCTGGATCCGGCCTCGTGGATTCCGAGCTCCTCGGCCACGGCCCGGGCCGTCGGCGCCTGGTCTCCGGTGATCATCACCGTGCGGACGCCCGCCTCGCCAAGGACGGCCACGGTCCGTTCCACCCCCTCCGCCGGCGGATCCTCCATCCCGACGAGAGCGACGAAGGTGAGGCCCTCGAGGGATTCCTCCGACACCGGCGCGTCCGCGGCGAGGTCCGCATACGCCAGGGCGAGGACCCGGAGCCCGGAAGCCGCCATCGATTCGTTCCGCTCCTCCAGCGCCTCCCGCCCCTCGGCATCGAGAGGGGAGGATTCCCCCGCGTAGTCGAGGACCGAACTGCTCAGCTCGAGGAGACGTTCCGGCGCGCCCTTCACGTAGACCCTCCGCCCCCCGTCACGGTCATGAAAGCTGGCCAGGAGCTTGCGTTGGCTGGAGAACGGAAGCTCGTCGACCGGAGGATCGTCCTGGCGGAGCTCGACCGGATCCAACCCCGCTTTCAGGGCACCCACGAGCAGCGCGACCTCGATGGGGTCTCCGGTCCCCTCCAGGCCCTCCTCTCCTTCCCGGAGGCTCGCCCTGCTCGCCAGGACGCCGGTTCGAAGCGCGAGCATGAGCCCCGGGTGATCGGCGGGATCGACGGGAGCGTTCTCGACCTCGAACTCGCCGTCGGGGGTGAGGCCCGCGCCGGTGATCTCGACGGAGGTGCCCTGCACTTCGACCCGGGTCAGGGTCATCCGTCCGGTCGTCAGGGTGCCGGTCTTGTCGCTGCAGACGACGGTGGCCGAGCCCAGGGCCTCCACGGCGGGGAGACGGCGCACGAGGGCCGCCCGGCGGGCCATCCGCCGCATCCCGGCGGCCAGCGTCACCGTCGCCACCACGGGGAGTCCCTCTGGGACCGCCGCGATGCCCAGGGCGATCGCCGTCTCGATGGTGAGCAGGACCGGATTGCCGCGCACGATTCCCAGCAAGGCCACGACTGCGACCAATCCCAAGGTGACCCAGATCAGGCGCCGACCCAGGACCGCCAGGCGCAGCTCGATGGGCGCCGGTTGATCCTCGATCTCCTGGACGAGCTCGCTCACTCGGCCGATCTCGGTCTGGAGACCCGTCGCCGTCACGACGGCCCGGCCCGATCCGCCCACCACCATCGTTCCCTTGTAGACCATGGAGAGCCGGTCGGCCAGACTCGCGTCCTCGTCCCGCAGGGCCTCGACCTTCTTCCGGACCGGTACGGACTCTCCTGTGAGGGACGCTTCGTTCACCTGGAGCTCGCTGGACTCGAGCAGGCGTGCGTCCGCGGGCACGGCGTCTCCCTCCCCGAGTACGACCACGTCTCCCGGAACCAGCGTCCGGGCGTCCACCTGGACCTCCTCGCCGTCCCGGATCGCCACTCCTTCCTGGACCTGAAGCTTCGCCAGACCCTCCATGACCCTTCGGGCACGCCACTCGGTGAAGAAGCCGATGGCGACGTTCAGGAGGAGGACGATCCCGATGGCCCCCGCCTCGAGGAGGTCTCCGAGGACGAGGGCCAGGACGGCCACGGCCACCAAGAGGCCCACCACCAGGCTCTTGAATTGATCGAGGAGGATCTTCCAGGCAGGGACGCCCTCCAGCGCCACGAGCGCGTTGGGTCCGTGCTCGTCGAGCCTGCGTTCGGCTTCCGAGGACGTGAGCCCCTCGTTCGAAACGCCGAGGCGATCGAGGGTCTCCCCGGGGGACATTTCGTGCCAGGGAGGCGGCGCTACCGAGGTCCGCTCCGCGGTCACGGCCGCATCGTCACGCACCGGTGCCGGCGTCCTCCCCGTCGGGTGCGGCGAACGCGCCGCACGACGGAAGGAAGCCAGCAGGTGGAGCCGGCTCCGAAGTCGACGATGACGGCGGCATGGACGTCGGTGGCATGGCGAAACCAGGCGGTCAGGAGGAACTCGACACTTCCATTCAGCACTCCCGGCATGGAGACGCCCGATCGGCAAGCGTCGGGGGATCGTACGCTGGACGGAGGCGAATCGCCTTCCTTCCACCATCCGATCCCCCGACCTCTTCTATTCCGCGGGAGCGGCCGACCCGCCGGGTGGAGGAGCGTGGCCGTGATCTCCCGGCATCCTCGGAGAACGATAGCATGACGAACCCCGGAGAAGACAACCGGGCCCCTCGCCTGGAGGCCCCGCCCCCCGACGGCTCGCCGATGCGACGCTGGCACGGGCTGTCGGACGGGGCGGCCCTCGACTCTCGACTCCGGCTTCGAAGGGCTCGCGCCCGAGGAGGCGACGGACCGGCTCGGTGAATACGGACCGAACCGGATCGAGGCGGAGGAGGAGTCGTGGCTGCTCCTGGTTCGCCAGCTCCGCGATCCCCTCATCTACGCCCTGCTGGCGGCCCCCGCCCTCACCCTGGCGCTCCAGGATTACATCGACATGGGTGTCATCCTGGCCGTCGTCGCCCTGAATGCGATCATCGGCTTCTTCCAAGAGCTGAGGGCCCGGCCGACCATGCGGGCCCTTCCCTTCAGACAGCGAGACCCGGAAACGTTACGCTCTGCTTTTAAGTCCCGCGTGTTTGCCGTTTCACCACCCAGGCCCTCGTGCTCGCCATCCTTGGGATCGCCGGCCGGGTCATCGCCGTGGATCGTCAGAACCGGAGAGACATCGCCTCGGGGTAGGTCAGGGCGACACCCCCCGGGCGACGTCCAGTCCGTCGGGCTGACCCCCATCCGGCCCGGCGGGGAAGGAATCATCCCCGTGGTGAGAGCGAGATGGCCACCGGCCGTATGTCCCGTGCCGACGATTCGATCGGTGTCGAAGCCGTAGTCGTCGGCGTTCCGTACGATCCAGCGCAGCGCGCAGAGAGCGTCCGGAAGCTGGCTCCTCACTGGAGATCAGCGTACCTCGGGGGACGAGGCCGGGCAAGGCGCACTCGGCGTCCTGACACGGATCGGCGGCCCCGGGGTGGCGCCGTCACCCTTCCTCCCTCAGTCTTGAGGGTCCGTCGGGGTCGGCAAAGCTGGAACGGCTTCCGGGACGCGTCCGGCCTCTCCGCCACAGGAAGATTTCGGGGAAGGTCACAATGACTCGACTGTTCGGAAAGATCGCCGCGGTCACCCTCGCGGGAATCGCCCTGGGCTGTACCGACGCCTCCGGCCAGCGCTTTTCGGATGCCGAGCGCATCGAGCCGGGCGAGCCGTGCCCTTCGGGGATGACCGAGATCCGGCCGCAGCTCTGCCTTCCTCCGGCCCTGGAGCCGCCCAGCATCCTCGACTATCGGCCCCGCTCCACCCTCGTCGTCGACGAGACGCCGGTCCGGCGGGCCCGGTTTCCGGTCGTCGATGTCCACGGCCACGCCCGGGACCTGGCCTCGCCCGGGACGCTGGACGAGATGGTGGAGGCCCTGGACTCCCTCAATATCCAGGTCTACAT
>JBKHJU010000165.1:0-5474 GCA_046537985.1 Longimicrobiales bacterium | reverse complement strand
CCCGGCGACCTCGACGTCGAGCTGGCCCCAGTCGTGCTGAAGCTGGTGGCCCGGGCCTTTCGCTACGAGCAACGCCACCCGGAAGCCGTCACACCCGAGGAGGCTCCGAAAGGAGGTGCGGAGGGCGACGGCGGGGGAGGGGCCGATGCTGCGCCCGAGTCCTTGTCGAAGGCCGGGGCGGGCGACGGGCCGAGGCCGACCAGGCTCCCGTACCGACGGATCCATCTTCGGGATCAGCTCCAGGACGCGCTGGACGACCCGCCGGAGGATTCGTCGGAGGACCCGTCCGAGGAAGGGGACGGTGACCGTGGCTGACCAGCACATCGAGGAGCACAAGGAGGACTGGAACGAGAGCCTGGACGAGAAGCGCGAGCGGGCCGGCCGGGTGTACGACCGCCTCATGGAGGAGTACCCCGACGCCACGGTGGCCCTGAAGTATCGGAACCCCTACGAGTTGACGGTGGCCACCATACTCTCGGCCCAGACCACCGACGAAAGGGTCAACGAGGTCACCCCTCAGCTCTTTCGGCGCTACCCCGAGGTGGAGGACCTCGCGGAGGCGGACCAGGAGGAGGTCCAGGAGATCATCCGCTCCACCGGGTTCTTCCGGAACAAGGCCGGCAACATCATCGGGATGGCCCGGGGGGTGGTGGAGCAGCACGACGGAAAGATTCCCCGGAGCATGGCGGAGCTCACGGGCCTTCCCGGGATCGGGAGAAAGACCGCCAACGTGATCCTGGGCAACGCCTTCGGCATCGACGAAGGGGTGGTGGTGGACACCCACGTGCGGCGCCTGTCCCGGCGTCTGGGCTTTACCGAGGAGACGCGTCCTCAGAAGGTCGAGGAGGATCTCATCGAGCTCTTTCCCGAGGAGCGCTGGACCCAGCTCGCCCACCTCCTCATCTGGCACGGTCGGGCCATCTGCGATGCCCGCAAGCCCCTGTGCGAGTCTTGCTGCGTGAGCGACTTGTGCCCTTCCTGCAAGGCGTGAGGCCGAAAGGAGAGAATCATGCCGGATCGCAACGACGCCCTGGAGCTCCTCCGGGAGTGGGTGGAGAACGAGAACCTGCGGAAGCACATGTACGGGGTGGAGGCGTGCGTCCGCAGGTACGCCCGGGAGTACTTCGACGCAGACGAGGAGACCTGGGGCCTGGCTGGACTCCTCCACGATCTGGACTGGGAGAAGCACCCCGACGACCATCCCCTGAAGGCGGTGGAGGAGCTGCGGGAGCGGGGCTACCCGGACGAGGTGATCCACGCCATCCTCGCCCACCGCTCCGACTTCACCGGGGTCGAGCCCGAGACGGAGCTGGACCGGGTCCTCGTGGCGTGTGACGAGCTCAGCGGGCTCGTGGTGGCCACCTGTCTGGTCCGTCCCAACGGGATCGACGACCTGAAGCCGAAGTCGGTGAAGAAGAAGCTGAAGGACTCGTCCTTCGCCGCCGGCGTCAATCGGGAGGAGGTGGAGCGGGGGATCGAGCTCCTGGGCATCGACCGCGACGAGCACATCCGGAACGTGATCGAGGGTCTCCGGGACGTGGCCGACGAGCTGGGACTGCGCTAGACCATTCGTACCTTCTAGCGGGAACTCTCGGGTCTGGGAGCGGTTAGAGAGCCGGGCATCATTCTCTCGCCTCCGCACCGGCTTTCGGCTTTCCACCTCCGCGTCGCCTTGTTCCGCCCACCGACCTTCGCTCCGGCCCCACTCACGGGCGCTTCGGTCCGCCCTTGGGCGGGGGTGTTCGCCGCGTCGGTCGTGCTCGGGTCGGGGACGCCCCTCCAGGCCCAGGACGTGGAGCTCCTGGGACGCATCCACGGGGTGCGGCCCCCGGCGGAGTACTACGAGGTCCGGAGCCGGAATCCGAACGCCTTCGAGTTCCGCCGTGGCTGGATGGGGGGATCGGATGCGCGGGAACCAGGACTCGCCTTCGCGCCGGCTCCCGTCCCCGGGCTCGGACCCCGGGAGACTCCGGTGAGCGGGACCTTCGAGTTCCCGGTCCTGTTGGGCCGCTTCGCGGACACGGAGTCCGTCTCCTATTCGCAGGACGAGGTCCAGCGGGAGCTCTTCGACGGCCCCACGACGGGCGGGCGCCGCACGATCCGGGACTACTACGACGAGGCGTCTCACGGCCACGTGGATCTGCTGGGCCGGACCTACGACTGGATCTCCTCCACCCTGGAGCGCTCCGAGGTCACGGGCACGAGCAGTGGCCTCGGGAGCGATGCCGAGGTCGGGGAGTTCATCCGCGAGCTGCTGGGCGAGCTGGACGACGCGGGGGTGGATTGGACCCGCTTCGACAACGACGGGCCCGACGGCATCCCGGACTCGGGGGACGACGACGGGTACGTCGATCTCCTGGCGGTGATCCATCCGACGGAGGGCGCCGAGTGTGGAAATCCCGGGAGCTCGACGACGATCTGGTCCCACCGCTGGCAGCTCAGCCTGGCCACCGACTCCACGGAGAGTGATCCCGACCCCGGGGCCGGCGAGCCGTGGATCACGTCGTCGCCCTCGGCTTCTCCGGATGTCGACTACATCCGGGTCGACGACTACATGATCGTTCCCCTTCTGGAGTGCGATTGGCGGGACACCGACGAGGCGGGGGAGACGGACATCAACCAGATCGGCGTCCTGGCCCACGAGCTGGGCCACGGCTTCGGTCTTCCGGACCTGTACGGGACCGGAGCGTCGCAGCACTTCGGGGCCGGAAACTGGGACCTCATGGGGACCGGGGCCTGGGGGTGCGACGGCAACGACCCGGCCGTTCCCTGTCTCCCGGGAGCGTGGACGAAGCACGCCATGGGATGGGTGGGCGTGGACACGATCCCCGCCGGGACCCCCCTCGGGGAGGTGTCCCTCGACCCCGTGGAGACGTCGGGGCGGATCGCCCTGGTGGAGAGCAACGACGGCTCGGGGGAGTACTTCCTGCTGGAAAACCGGCGGCGAGTGGGTTTCGATCAAAACCTCCTGGAGGAGGGCCTGCTCGTCTGGCACGTGGATCCGGGGGTCGTGTCGGTCCGGTGGAGCGGGAATCAGGTGAACGCGGATCCGGGCCATCCGGGGGTCTGGCTCCGGCAGGCCGACGGGCTCGATGACCTGATGCGGGACGGCGGTGGCCGGGGCGATCCCGAGGATGTCTTCACTCCGGACCCCGGGGACGATCAGTTCCACGCGGGGACCGCGCCGGCATCCTTCACCCATGCGGGTCGTGCCAGCGGCGTGACCCTGACGGCGATTCGGGAGAGCGGATCCGTGCTGGCCCTGGATCTGGAGAGCACCTACCACGCGATCACCCTGGAGACCGGGGGCACGGGGAGCTCGTCCGGAGAATTCCTGGTGGACGGGGGCGGAGGATTCACCCCACCCGCCCGGCTTCTTTCCGCCGCCTTCCAGCTCCACGAGATCGAGGCCCCTCCCGGGCGGACGACGGCGCCGGGAGTCCGGGACGGCTTTCAGGGCTGGGCCGACGGCCCGCCGTGCTTCGTGAGGGAGTTCACCACGGCCCTCTCCGACTCGGTCCTCGTGGCATCGTACGGCGGATCGGACGTCCTCCTCGACGTCGACGTTTCGGGACCGGAGGCGGGAATCGAGCCGGGAGGCGTCTCCTTCGATCCCGGCTGCGGGGGATGGGTCCCACAGGGGGCCACCGTGGCCGTGGAGGCGGTGGCTCGCACCGGATTCGAGTTCCTCCGATGGGAAGGAGACTTCGCCGGACGGGAGAACCCCTTCCTCGTCGACGCGGGAGGACCCCTCCAGGGAGGAGCCGTCTTCGACGTCATCTATTCGGTGGCCTCGAATCCCGAGCGGGTGGATCTGTTGGCCGGCACCGAGTCGGAGATCGTCCTCCAGGCCGCCAACGGGAACCCCCCGGTGAGGTGGAGCATCGTCGAGGGGGAGCTTCCACCCGGCCTCGTGCTGGCAGCTCACGGGAGCCTCGGGGGCGTCGCCCTGGAGGACGGGAGCTACCCGCTCATCCTCGTGGCGGAGGACGCCATCGGCTTGCAGGCCGAGCTCGTCCTCGAAGTGACCGTGGAGGAGCCCGTCCTGGGGCTCCGTTCCCTGGCGGCACCCTTCCTCGGGGGCGGAGACCCTCCGACGTCGGCACAGCAGGCATATCTGGACTGGTCCGGAAACCGGAACGACGGGTACGACGTGGGGGACTTCCGGGCGTACCTCCAGACCCACCCCGACGCGCCGGACGTGGCGCCGGACGGGATGACGGACCGGGTGACGGAAGTGGCCGCGGACGGCGGGCCGCGCGTTGGCGAGGATACCGGAGCAGGGCCCGGCCGGCGCAATGGGGGGACGATCGTTCTTCCCCCGGTCAGACTCGAGGCCCCCGGGTCGTCGGTCGAAGGCGCCGAGGGGATGTACGAAGGCGGAGCGGACGCGGCCCCGGATACCACGGGCTCCGCTCCTCCCGTACCCTCCTCGTCGGGAGGTGGATCGTGACGGTTCGGCTCCGGCCGGGTCCGGTCCGACCTCTCCTTCGCGCCCTCGTCGTGGCGGGATCGGTGGCCGCGGGTCTTCTGGTGGCGTGCGACGACGACCCCCTCCAGGGGCCCGGAGCGCTGATTGCCCGGGTCGACGCTCCGTCCTCGGAGCTGGGCTCGGCGGTCCTCGAGGTTCGGGGCTCGGGAATCCGGGGCTTCGAGGCCGCCGGAGACGCCCGGGTCTTCGCTCGGGACGTCGGGGACGGCTCGTGGCGAGTCGTGGTGGCGGATCCCGGGGGCGGCGAGCTCCTCGTCCGCATCCGCGTGGACGACGTGGCCGGCCCACTTCCCTCCACCGTGATCACCTCGGCGGCCGACACGGCCAACGCCGTGCTATCTTCGGGGGTCTCGACCACGGTGGGGCACGAGAGGTAGGAGGACGTGGTGGAGCCCCCACGGACGGAGGGCGTCCACCGGCGTCCTTGAGTCGGCGAAGCGGCTCTTGCATTCTAGAGCCTGCTCCATGCATGGGAGGGGCTCCTCAGCGGCACACGAAAACCCAGGAGGAACGATGAAGACAGGACTCGATCTCGGCGCGGCGCTGGCGGCGGCCCTGATCCTGGCGGCACCGGCGGGCGAGCTGGCGGCCCAGTCGGAGGCCGGCGCCGAAGAGAACATCCATCGGTCGGGGCGCCACAACTTTCAGGTGGACACGGTGGTGGCGGGGCTCGAGCAGCCCTGGTCCATTGCGTGGCTCCCCGACGGTGACATGCTGGTCACCGAGAAGCCGGGACGGCTTCGAATCGTCCGGGACGGTACCCTGGATCCCGAGCCCATCGCCGGCACGCCCGAGGTCCGAGCACAGGGCCAGGGAGGCCTCCTGGAAGTGCTTCCCCATCCGGACTTCGCCGAGAATCGCTGGCTCTACCTGACCTACTCGAAGCCGAACGACGACGCCTCGCTGGCCACGACGGCCCTGATGCGGGCGCGCCTGGAGGGCCAGGAGCTGGTGGACGCCGAGGAGCTCTTCGTGGCCGAGG
>JBKHJU010000164.1:0-5481 GCA_046537985.1 Longimicrobiales bacterium | reverse complement strand
GATGACCACCTCCTTCGTCGCCCTGGAGGGAACGACGACGGCCGCGGAGGCCATCGAGGGGGTGCGCCGGCGGGGCAGGGAGGTGGAAGACTTCTACACCATCTTCGTGGTGGACCACGACAACCGGCTCCTGGGCACGGTCCCCCTGGACGACCTTATACTGGCCGATCCGTCCGTCCACGTCTCGGAGCTGACCGAGCCGGTCGTGGCCTCCGTGACCCCGGACGTGGACCAGGAGGAGGTGGGACGCCTCCTTTCCCGGTACAACCTCGCCAGCATCCCGGTGGTGAACTCCTTCGACCAGCTCCTGGGACGGATCACCTTCGACGACGCCATCGACGTCATCGAGGCGGAGCAGACCGAGGACATCCTGCGCCTGGCCGGTCTCTCGGAGGAGGAGGAGCTCCGGGCCGAATGGTCCGACGTGGTGCGGATTCGGCTTCCCTGGCTCCTGCTGAACCTGGTCACCGCGTCGGCGGCGGCGTCGGTGGTCTTCGTCTTCGCCGACGCCATCGAGTCTCTCTGGTTCCTGGCGGCCATCATGCCCATCATCGCCGGCATGGGCGGCAACTCGGGAACGCAGGCCCTGGCCGTGACGGTCCGGGGGCTCGCCCTGACCCACGGTCCCCTCGAGAAGAAGTTCGACGCGGTGCAGAAGGAGGCCCTGGTGGGATTGGTGAACGGAGCCGCCCTGGGGCTCATCGCGGCGGGCGTGGCCTTCGGGGCCGCCCTCGCCCTGGACCTGAATCCGCTGCTGGCGGTGGTCGTGCTCCTGGCCCTCTGGGGCAACATCCTGGTGGCCGGCTTCGCCGGCGCGTTCATCCCCACCCTCCTGGATCGCCTGGACATCGACCCGGCGGTGGCCTCCTCGGTCTTCGTGACCACCCTGACCGACCTGTTCGGCTTCTTCCTGTTGCTGGGCCTCGCCTCGGCCCTGCTGCTCTGATCCGCGGGTCGCAGGGGATGTCGACGGATTTGCGACACTGGGACGAGCCCGGGCGAAGGAGCCGGGGGCCGTGAAGCGCATCCGCCGCACGCTCTCGGTCTTCTTCCGGCTCCTTCCGTTCGTCGTCGCCTTCCTCCGGGACCGGAAGCGGTGGATCCTCTTCGGCCGCGGGACCCGGCGCAAGCCGGCGACCCACCGGAAGCGCGCCGAGAGGCTGGCGTCCACCGTGGCCGCCCTCGGGCCCACCTTCATCAAGCTGGCCCAGCTGCTGAGCGCCCGGGCCGACATCCTCCCCGAGCCCTATCTGTCGGCCGTCTCCCGGCTCCAGGACCGGGTTCCGCCGGATCCCACCGACGACGTGGTGTCCGTCGTCGAGGAGGAGCTGGGCCGCCCCCTGGATCAGCTCTTCCAGCACTTCGAGCGGGAGCCCATGGCTACGGCGAGTCTGGGCCAGGTCCACCCGGCCCGGATGGGGGGAAGGGAGGTGGTGGTCAAGGTCCTGCGCCCCGGCGTGGAGTCGACCGTCGCCCTGGACCTGGACATCTCGTTCCGGGTCCTCTTCTGGCTCAACGTCCTCTTTCGCAACCACCACGTCCGGGCCCTCACGAACGTGGTCCGGGAGTTCTCGGTGCGGGTGCGGGAGGAGATGGACTTTCGACAGGAAGCGGACAACATCCGGAGGTTCCAGGAGCTGTTCCGGGAGGAGGAGGGGGTGCGCGCCCCCCGGGTGGTGGATGCGTACGTCACCCGGCGCGTCCTCGTGCTGGAGCGGATTCACGGAACGAAGATCGATCGGCTCCAGGACCGCTTCGACAGGGGGGATCTGAAGCTGGAATCGTTGATGGAGCGCCTCACCGGCCTCTACTTGCGGATGATGATGGTGGACGGGTTCCTCCACGCCGATCCCCACCCGGGCAACATCCTCGTCGAGGACGACGGCACCATCGTCCTCCTGGACTGGGGGATGGTCCTGCGGGTGCATCGCTGGACCCGGGAGCACATCCTGGACGTGGCCCTGGCGGTGGGACGGGAAGACCTGGACGGCATGATCAACGGCATGTATCGCCTGGGGATGATCAGCCCCGAGATCTCACGGAGCGAGATCCGGGAGGCGGCCATCGAGGTCATGAAGGTTCTGGAGGCGGCCCGGGGGACGAGCCAGGAGCGGCTCCAGGAGATCCTGCACCGGCTCTACGACACCTTCTACACCTGGCCCCTGCTCCTTCCCCAGGAGCTCGTCTACTTCTTTCGGGCCGGGGCGCTGCTGGAAGGGGTCGGGTTCCGTTACGACCCGGAGTTCGACGGGCTGGCCCTGATCAAGAAGGTCATCCGGCGACATCGATCCGAGATCCAGAGGACGACGGGCCGGGAGCCCATCGCCTTCGCGAAGGACCTCGCGAGCGAGCTCCACTCCACCCTGCGGTCCGTGCGGGACCTCATCGTCCGGGCCGAGCGGGAGGAGATGCGGGTCCGGGTCCACCCCCGGGACATCCGGGAGCAGGAGCGGGCCCTCCACCTCCAGGCCCGCCGGGTCCTCCTCTCCATCTTCGCCACGGCCATGGCCGTCATCACCGCCATCATCTACATCGCGGTGGGAAACTTCTGGCTGCTGACCGGAGGCCTCGGCGTCTCCCTCGTGCTCTTCCTCGTCGTCCTCGTCGTCCCCACCTACCTCCTGGAAAATCCCCTTCGCCACGCCCGGGGGATTCGGCCGGACGAGCAGCGTTAGTCGACACTCCGTCCAAGACGCTCGACCGACCCGGAGGAAGACGCTCGGCCGACCCGGAGGAAGACGCTCGACCGAACCCGGAGGAAGTCGTTCAGCCGAACCGGAGGACGACGCTCGACCGAGCCGGAGGAAGTCGTTCAGCCGAACCGGAGATGGTGCCGCCCTCGGCGGGGTGGCTCCGTCGGGAGGAAGAGGAGAAACGCGTTCCTCGCCTCCAGGTCGAACGGGAGCTCGACGAGGGCTTCCAGCCGCTCCGACCAGGTCCGGCTCTCGGGACGCGGAAGGACCACCACGACGAGATCCTCCGCGTCGGGAGGGCTTTCGTCGTCCGGGAGCTCCGTCCAGGAGACGGAGCCCTGCCCTGGATCCGGAAGGTCGACCACGTCGGCGCCGGCCTTCGGGTGAGTCTTCTCCAGGAGGATCTCGAGCCGTTCCTTGCCGCCACCGAGGGCGAGATAGAGCTGGGGGACGTCCATCTGGGCCGCGAGCCTTTGCAGGGAGCGCAAGGCATTCGGGGTCTCGAGCAGGCCCAGGACCGCCCGCGGCATCACGACCACGAGACGATTCAGGGACTCGATGGGATCTTCGAGCCGAACCGCGAAGAGGGACTGCGTCGTCCGGCGCACGACCGAATCCGTCGGAGCGCCGAGAAGACGGCGATCGAACCTGGACGGGCGCCGCCAGTCGGTCACGATGAGCGTGACGCGATTCTCCTCGACGGCCCTCAGGACACCCTCGATCGGGTCCTCGTCCACCCGGGTCTGGGTGTCGACGTCCACCTCCGCCCCGGCGGCCACCTCTTCCGCTTGCTCCAGGTCCTGTTCGGCTTCCGCGACCTTTCGGTCGGCATCGGCCTCCGCATTCGTCCGGTTCGGATCGGCCTCCGCATCCGTCCCCGAAACGGCGTCCGAATCGGCCGCGACATCGGCGGACCCCCCTCCGGAGCCCGATTGCGCGCCCTCTTCCCTCTTCCGTATGACTCGCACCACGCGGATCGCCTCGTCATCGTCGGGATCCCTGAGGAGCATGGCGAACCCTACCAGCGATTCCAGGTTCGTGTCGCCGTCCAGGACCGGGACGAGGATCCGGTCGGGCCTTTCCTCCGACACCTTCCGCTCCTGCTCCCTGCGTACGAGGTCGCGACCGACCCGCTCGCAAAGGACGGGGCTCAGCACGGCCGATACGGCCACCATGATCACCACGCCATTGACGACGGAGCTGTCGAACAGGCCGGCTTCGAATCCTACGAGGGTGATGGCGAGCGCTGCTGCGGCCTGACCGATGGTCAGCGAGAACATCGTCCCGATCTCGCTCCGGTCGAATCCGTACGCCTTCCCCGTCAACCACGCCGCGGCCAGCTTGGAGGTCCCCATGAGCCCTATGGTCGTGCCGGCGACGATCCAGGCGCGTCCACCGCTCATGAAGGCTCCCGGATCCACCAGCATGCCCACGGAAAAGAGGAAGAACGGAATGAAGAGCGCGTTCCCGACGAAGTCGATACGGTTCTGAAGGGTGCTCGGATCGGACACTCGTCGGTTGAGTGCGAGCCCGGCGATAAACGCTCCCACCAGGGGCTCGATGCCGATCCACTCCGCCAGCGCCGCCCAGACGAAGAGGACCGCCATCGCGAACAGGAACTCGAAGTAGCTCTCCGCCTCGAGATTCCGGAAGAATGCGCGGGCGACACGCGGGACGAGGAACCACGCCGACAGGCCTAGCAGCGCCAGCCCTCCGAACAAGCGTCCCAGGGCCGCCGGGGACGATCCCGATTCCGGGGCTTCGGCGACCCAGGCCAGGATCACGAGAGCGGCGGTGTCGGAGAGGATCGTGGCGCTCACCGACGCGTTCACGGCCCGGTTCTTCACGATTCCCAGCTCTTCGACGACGGGGTACGCCAGGATCGTGTGGGAAGCGAAGATCGACGCGAAGAGGAGGGAGGTGGAGAGGCTGTATTCGAAGAGCGTGGAGCCCACGGCGGCTCCAAGCGCCAGGGGGATCCCGAAGGACAGGAGGCCGAAGACCAGGCTCTGGCCCGGCTCCTCCTTGAAGCCGTCGATGTCCACTTCGAGAGCCGCCACGAACATCAGGTAGAGGAGTCCCACCGTCCCCAGGAGGACGATCGTCTCACTCCGATCGAGAAGGTGCAGGCCATGAGGCCCCAGCAGGGTTCCCGAGATGAGGACGCCCACGATACCGGGGATCCCGAACCGACGGATCAGGAGCGGCGCGCCGAAGAAGACCAGGATCGCGACCGCGACCACGAACACCGGGCTTTCGAGAGGAAGTTCGGGCACTGTGATGGGGTTCAAGCCTCGAGGGCTCCTGTGGGGCAGGCATCCAACCCCACTTTCATCGTCGCGTTCCGGCGGACAGGACGGAGGTCGGCGAGGGAGCCCGAAGGTTCATCCACGACCGGGTGACCGGTCCTCGGCCGGAGCCGCCGATCTCGAAACCGGGGTCCCAGGATCCCCGGAATGAACCAGTAGCTGGCCCGGAGGCTCTCGAAGATAGCTGGGCCCGAGGCTCTCCCGGAGCTGCAGGAGTCGTGTCTTCAACGTTCTTCCATCCCGACGATCCCCGTCTCTCTTTCTTTGCCGCCCGTCCGGCGACAGCATACATACGAGAGGGGCGCCGGAACGCCTGCGTCATCCGTTGCGCCATCCGTTGCGCCATCCGTGCCCGACCTTCTTCTAGTGGGAGATCCGTGCCTCCAGCCGCCGATCCTGACGCTTCATCGGACTCTCTTTCGGAGGAGCACCGTCGCCTTCTCGAGCGCTTCTTCGACGGGCACCGGGGAGCCCTGGCG
>JBKHJU010000163.1:0-5483 GCA_046537985.1 Longimicrobiales bacterium | reverse complement strand
GAGGAAGCCGGCGGCACCCTCGATGCCGACGGCTACCGTCGGGAAATGGGCAAGGCCCACGTCGGGGTGATCCGGGCCTTCCTCTCTGCGTCCGGGCTGGACACGTCGGACGCGGCCGTGGAGCGCTACAGGGAGCGCTTCCGGAGGGCCTACCGGAAGCTCCTGGCCGCCGAGCTCCGGCCCATGCCGGGCGCCCGGGAGCTCCTGGTCGCCTGCCGGGAACAGGGACGACCGCTGGCCCTGGTCACCTCCAGCGAGCGATGGATGGCCGAGATCGTCCTGGAACAGATCCTGGACGGGATCCCGGTGGGGGCCACGGAGGCCGCCGGCGACAGCACTCCGCTCGAGACCCTGTTCCAGGCGATCGTGACGGCCGACGACGTGGAGAACGAGAAGCCCGACCCGGAGCCGTACCTCCGGGCCCGAAAGGCCCTGGGGCGGGATCCGGCCTCGGGCGCCGAGGATCGTCCCGTCGTCGCCGTCGAGGACACGCCGGCCGGCGTCACGTCGGCAGCGGCTGCGGGCCTGCCCGTCATCGCCGTCCGTCACGACTTCAATCGCCACCACCCCTTCGACCACGCCACCGCTGTGATCGAGTCCCTGGCTCCGGTGGATCGCTTCCTTTCCGCCGTCGACGCCGTCGCCGACGAGGTGGCTCACCGGGCGCCCGCCCCCGGGTCACGATGAGCGCATCCGCATCCATGACCTTCCCGGGCTTCCCGGGCTTCCCGAGCTTCCCGAGCTTCCCAAGCTTCCTGGGCTTCCCGGGCTTCCCATGATCTCCACCCTGGCCGCCATCCTCCTCGTCCTCTTCATGGTGGGCGCCCTCTTCACCATCCCCTTCGGGCTGCCCGGCACCTGGATCATGATCCTGGTCCTCCTGGGCATGACCGTGGTGGGCGAGGTGGCGTGGGTGACCTGGGGAATCCTGGCGGGCCTGGCGCTGCTGGCCGAGCTGATCGAGTGGGCGGTGGTGGCGTGGATGGGCAAGCGCTACGGCGGATCGAGCCGGGCCTTCTGGGGCGCCCTGGTCGGCGGGATCGTGGGGGTTCTCGTGGGGATGCCGGTGCCCTTGTTCGGCCCGATCCTCGCCGGCGTCGTCGGCACCTTCCTCGGCGCCGCGGCCGTCACCCTCTACGAGACCCGCTCCCTGGAGACGGCGTCCCGGGTGGGCTGGGGCACCGCCCTGGCCCGGATCATCGCCGTGGGGGTGAAGGTGGGGGTGGGCGTGGTGGTCTTGACCGTGGGGGGCGGGGCGCTCTTCGTGGGCTGAGGGGTCGGGTCAGTACGCCTCGTCCACGGGCTGCATGCTGGTCTGCCCACCACCGCTCGCCAGAAGCAGGCCGTCTTCGTCCCAGACCGTCGCCTCACCGGCCACGATCCCGTTCTCGGCACAGACCGACACCGCGTCGCTGAAGAGCCACTCGGACGAGGGCCTGAAGCGATGGAACCGCACGTACAGGTCCAGGCTGGGTCCAGCGTACCGGGGTGGCTCCGCCTCCATGAAGTAGCGAGCGGGCCAATGCATGGAGTCGATGAGAACGAGGCTCCGGGCGCCGTCCACGTACGCATCGTCGACCTCGGGACGGGGATCGAACCGGTACCAGTGGCTGTAACGTCCGCCGGTGGCCCGGACTCCCCGGATCTCGAGTCGGTCCCAGAAGGGCATGGGCCCCACGGGTGGCCGAGCTCCGGCCCCGTCCAGCTCGACGAAGCACTCCGGAGGGGACGTGAGCTGATGGGCCGGCCCCGGGCGGGGATCGCCGGTCCAGACCTGGGCCTGCACCTGCACCCGATCGTCCTGGATCAGGCGAGCCTGGTAGGCCGAAGACCTCGAGCCTTCCTTGAGGGTCTCCACCTCCACGATGGCGCGCCCGAACTCGGCCACCCTCAGGTACTGGCACGCGAAGGAAACGGGGAGGGCTTTGTCGGTCTCCCGGCCCACGGCCCGAAGCAGGAGAGCCGACAGATAGCCTCCATTCGGGCCCCAGACCTTCCACGCCGAGGAGATGTCGGCGATGTATCGTCCGGGGCCGGCCGCCTCGAGCCGGGTGTCTTCGTTCAGATCTGCCACGGTTTCTCCGCCCTGTGTGCCGGAAACCCCGTCGGGTCCTGATGTGATCCCGATGTGAGCGCTTCACATGGCCCATTCATACCCGGCTCACCTCCCGCAGGTCACCGATACCGCTCCACCCACCGACGGTCGATCCAGTCCTCGAGCCACCACGCCGTCCGGCCGGGGACGGCGATCGGTGTCTCACTCCCAGTATGCGGCCCGCTCGGGCAGGACCCAGCGGATCCCTCCCCGGGGATCCTCGACGTCGCCGGCCCGTCGGGGGATCACGTGGACGTGGGCGTGGGGCAGGGTCTGCCCGGCCGCCTCGCCGTCGTTGATCCCGATGTTGAAGTCGTGGACGTCGAGCTGCGTGGCGATCTCGTTGCGGATCCTGCCCACCAGACGCCAGACGTCCTGTCGGGCGGCGACCGGGAGATCGAAGAGGCTCCGGACGTGCTTCCGGGGGATCACCAGGGTGTGACCCTCCGAGAGAGGGTAGACGTCCCGGAAGGCGATGGCGTGCTCCGACTCGGCCGCGGCCTCGCCGGGATCGATCATGCAGAACGGACAGTCGGACGTCGCAGAGGCGAGGGCGGCGGACACGGCCGACCGGACCGTGGGCGGGACCGACTCCGAAGCGCCTCCGTAGACCATGGCTCCCTCGGACGCCAGGGAGGCCGCGGAAGCGGGAGAACCATCGGAGCTCGCCGTCGGACGCCAGATCGACCCCTCCCTCCGGAGCACCGGATCGTCCGGCCACTCCAGCGCCTCGATCTCGTCCACGTGGCGCGCCATCATCACGGCGGAGATCGCCGCATCCAGCGCGTCGCCCGAGGTCGCCGCGGTCCCCTTCAGCTCCGGCGGCATCTCCGGAAGCACCTCGTCGACGTAGGCGACCCGGGCCGCGGGATCGCTCTTCACCAGCTTTCCGGTGAGAAGACGCGGGTAGATCTCCAGCACGAGAGGCCACTCCGGGGGATGGAAGGGCCAGATGGAGAATCCGGCGTCGGCCAGCTCGCCGAGGTAGGGCATCCCCCGGAGCGATCCCGTCCCCACGGCGCCGGCTCCTCCCACCTGGAAGACGCTCTTCGGCCGGGCGCCGGTCTCCCCCTGGACCTCCCGCTCGGTCCGTCGGAGGTGGCTGGGAAGCTCGGGTCGCCCTCGCCCCGGACGACCCCAGAACGGCGGCTGGCACACCTCCAGCCACTTTTCCCCGGAGCTCTTCACCATGCGCCAGACGTCCCGAGGCTCGTCCACGCCCTCCTCGTCCAGGAACCACTCGGGAAAGGAGAACGCGAAGTCGAGCCCGACCACCATTCGCGGGTCCCGCTCGGCCTCCTCGATCAGGTGCTGGACGACCTCCGAGCGCCCCCGGCCGGCCTCGAGGCGGGTGAGCCGGCCGTCGACGACCTCGGCCAGCCAGATCTTGCGGCGGGCCCACTGCTTGGCCCCGGACCAGTCGACGGCGATGACGCGTGGAGGCATGGGATGGAAAGTGGGTTGCGGCGGCGAGTCCGGCCAACTCCGGGCTCGCGACGGTGCTCCATCACTGCATTTGCAAGTACCGGTCCGCGGCGGACCGTGGGCCGAAGCGACGACGCCGGGTGTCCCCGCTACAGCGCCCGAATCATGCCGCCAACGGATGGATCTACGTGGTAGCCCGTGACATTCTACGTCGTCCGACGTATCGATGGAGACGTGGGAGGGACGCAGCGTGTGTTCGTGGACCATCCGAACGCCCGGGAACCCGGAGGAACCCCCATCGTGAACCCACGCCGAGTGACTCGTACCCGTACCCGAATGCGGGTCCGGCCCCGGGAGCGGATCCGATCGCTCCCCTGCCTCCTGCTGCTCCTGGTGTCCCCGCTCGCCCTTCCGGCACCCGGGCAGGCCCAGGACGCAGGCGGGCCGGTCGGCATTTTCGTCACCACGGGAGCGGGCTTTGGCACCCACTTCACACCCCACGCGTCCGTGGCCGTGGCTCACCCCACCGGGGACTACATTCTGCGAGGAGCCCTCGGATACCGCCCCGACGTCGGCGATTCGGGCCCCTGGGGCGGGCCGAGGGAGCTGGCCGAGATCGCCGTGATCTACGGACGACGGATGCAGTGGGATCGGGGCTGGCTACGCGCAGGCCTGGGGGTCAGCTACGTCGGTGGAGACCAGCTGGAACCCGTGTTGCCCGGAGAGGAGCCCACGGCGGGCGCCGTCGGTCTCGCTGCCCAGGTCGGGGTCGCCTGGGTTCTCACACCCGCCGTCGGGATCGGGCTCGCCGGCATAGGCGATCTGAACGACTTCCGATCGCTCGGAGCTGTGACCGTGACCCTGCACGTGGGCAGCCTACGCTGACGCGCTCCGGGGGTGGGGACGCCTCACACCCCTGGCGGCCGACCCCTCTCGGCGATCTGGGTCGCCCTGGCGCACTCCTCGGCCACCGTCAGATAATTGGCCACCCGCTCCGTCCCGATGACGTAGGGGTGGGGATCGTCGAGTCCCGGTCCCGCAGCGCGGGAATCTTCTCCGTCGTCCCGTCGAACCGAGGGTGGTTCGCGATGAGGACGTCCGCCGCCGCCTCGCGCACCACCTCCCGGAATCCCTCGGCCGACTCGGCGTAGGCGTCGAGCCAGTAGTCCCGGGGGAATTCCTCCGTGCCCCGGAAATTGAACGCGGTGCCCCCCCAGGAGGCGGCCACGTGGGTGTCGTCGCCCTCGCGAATCCCGGTGACGACGGTGGAGAGGGTCCCGGGAGTGTGGCCCGGGGTGACGAAGAGGGTGACGGTCACGTCGCCGAGCTCGATGGTCTGTCCGTTCTCCGCCACGATGTCCCGGGTGGGCTTCGGCCAGTCGGCGTCGCTCCGGTTGATGAGCTCCCAGTCCGCCTCGGCCAGGACGACCCGGGCCCCGAACTCCTCCTGGAGGTATGCGGCGCCTCCCACGTGATCCCCGTGGGCGTGGCTGACGATCACGTAGCGGATGTCGTTCGGATCGAGCCCCAGCTCCCGGAGCCCGTCGGCGATCTGCGCCTCCACCGAGTAGTCGAAGATGGCGTCGATGACGATGATGCCCTCGGAGGTGTCGATGGCCCACGCGGAGTAGGCGGACTGACCCACGTAGTAAAGGTTGTCGAAGACCTGGACCGGCTCGGTGCGCCACTCCTCCTCTCCGGGGATCGAGGGAAGCTCCGTCGGGGCCGCGTCCATCTGCAGGGCTTCCCCTTCCGGACCCTCGGGCAGGGGGCAGATGAGGTTGAAGAGGGCGCCGTGCTGGTCGCCGGCGGCTTCGCGGGCTGCGTCGACGTGCCGAGCGACCTCCCCGTCCGGGGCCTGGGCCGCGAGGGCGCCGCTGCCGGCGAGGAAGCCACTCCCCGCAACGGTGCCCGGGTCCGCCAGGCGGTCGGCGGCCGGAAGGACGGCCGGCCAGGTCAGCGT
>JBKHJU010000162.1:0-5483 GCA_046537985.1 Longimicrobiales bacterium | reverse complement strand
GGCGGGGACCCCGCGGGCAAGGACACCACGGGCAAGGACACCACGATCCCGCACTCCTTCGAGCGCGCGGGCGTCTCGCATTGGGCCGGGGAGCCGGTCCGGGTCCTGGAGCAGCGCTGGAAGATTCCCCTCCTGGAGGCCCACGAGACGCTGGGCTCGACCAACGACCGGCTCCGCTCGATGGCGGAGGCCGGTGTGCCCGCCTACACGGTGGTGGTGTCGGAGCAACAGACGGCCGGGCGCGGCCGGGGGGGCAGCTCCTGGGTCTCGCCGGGCGGAATGGGAATCTGGATGTCGGTGCTGATTCCCGGCGAGGGAGGCGGAAAGCCGCCCCTGTCGCCCCTCCTCGTGGGCGTCGCCGTGGTCCGGGCCCTCCACGACCGGGACATTCCGCTCCGGGCGGGCCTGAAGTGGCCCAACGACGTGGAGGTGGAGGGGCGCAAGGTGTGCGGCATCCTCTGCGAGGGCACGTCGACCCGTGGAACCGTCGCCGGGATCGGCGTAAACGTAACCGGCGAACCTGCGCTCTTTCCTCCGGAGCTGCGGGAGCGTGCCACCACCCTCGAGGCGGCCATGCGCGGGGGTGCGAGCGGCGGAACGGACGGAGCCCTCTCCCGCACGGGCCTCGCGGGTGCGATCCTCCGGAATCTGCGGGAGCTTACGGATCCCGTTCCCGACGAGATCCCGGAAGGAGTCGCCCGCGAGGTGGAGCGCCTGGACGTCCTCCGGGGGAGACGGATCCGGACCTCCACCGGGCTCGAGGGGCGGGGGGCGGGAATCGACTCCTCCGGCGCCCTCCTGGTGGCGCTCGCCCGGGAGGGCGCGAGGGTGAGGGTGGTGGCCGGAAGCGTGAGGCGCTTGGACTGAAAGGAGGATCGGCCGTGCAGCTCGTGATCGATGTGGGAAACACCGAGACCCTCGTGGGGGTGTTCGGGGAGGAAGCCGAAGATCCTTCCGCCAGCTGGAGAATCTCCACTGGCGTCGCCCGGACGCCGGACGAGTACCGCCTCCTCCTGGATTCCCTCCTGGAGCGCTCGGGGATTCCTTCCGACGATCTGCTCCAGGCCGTGATGGGATCGGTGGTTCCGAGTACCACGGACGTCATCGCCACGACCCTCGAGAGGCTCCTGGGGCGGGCGCCCTTGGTGGTGGATTCGGAAATGGCTCTCCCGATCCGGTTGGACGTGGAGGAGCCTCGGACCGTGGGGGCGGACCGGATCGTCAACACCCTGGCCGCCAAGATCCGGTTCGGACGGGACACCGTCGTCGTCGATCTGGGAACGGCCACGACCTTCGACTGCATCACCGCCGACGGGGTCTTCCTGGGAGGCGTGATCGCCCCGGGAATCCAGGCCGGAATCGAGTGGCTGGGTCGGCGCACCGCGAAGCTCCCGGGGGTGGAGCTCCGGCCGCCCGAGGCCGTGATCGGACGCCGAACCGAGGCGTGTATCCGGAGCGGCGTCTTCTACTCGGCCGTCGACGCCATCGACGGGATCGTGCGCCGGATCCGGACCGAATGGCAGCGTCCGGACGCCCTCGTGGTCGCTACCGGGGGATACGCTGCCGTGTTGGGATCCCACGCCGCGACCGTCGACCGGGTGGAGCCGCACCTGACACTCCAGGGGCTGGCATTCGCCGGGCGGCACGTCGGGGACGGAGGATCGTGAGGATCGGATTGCGTCCCGGTTCCGGAACGCGGCCGTGCGTCGCCCTTCGGGTCGGTGCGGCGGTGGCCAATTCCCGTCCGTTCGGGATAGATTGGGGCTGGTCCCTGAATCGAGACACCGGAACCATTCGACGCACCGAAAGCCTTCATGACCCTTTCGCCCGTATTCCGATCGACGACCGCCGTTCACCTCCTCCGGGAGGAGGGCGTCTGGGAGCGCCTGGCTCACGACATCGTCGGGCAGGCCCGGGCGGTGGAGCGACTCCGTGACGAGCTGCCCTCCCTCATCGATTCCCGATTCACGGTTCAGGAAGATCCCCTTCCGGGGCCCGAGGACGTGGACGACCCCCGGGGGCTGGAATTCCTCCAGGAGTTCTTCTTCCTGATCCTCTTCCGCTCCATCTTCCGGACACTCGGGGTCTCGGAGGAGCGCCTCTCCCTCTATGCCGAGCTGGATTTCTGCATCAAGGGGACGATCACGGCGGCCGACAACCTCTTCGACGATCAGTCCAAGAGCCTCCTGCCCCTCCGGAGTGGGAGGGGTTCCCGATATCTCTCGATCCTGCAGCTCATGTGCTTCGAGCGCCTGCTGAGGAGCGCGCTGGACCGCGCACGGCTGGCCGGCGTGGTGGAGCAGTCGGCTCAGATCTCGGCGATCCAGAAGGGGCTCATGACTCGGATGGCCGAGATCGGGGAGCTCGAGGGCTCGGAGGAGGGAGGGGTCGAGGACATCCCGTCGCCGGCCCGGATGATCCAGCGGGTCCATCGGGTCCGTGGTGGGGCCCTCTTCGCCCTGGCCTTCGTGGCGCCCCGGATTCTCGAGGACGGAGACGTGGCGGCCCGCCTCTCCCGTGCCGAGGCGGCGGTCGCCCGGCTGGGCACGGCCTTCCAGATCGTCGACGACCTCACCGACTTCGAGTTCGACGTGGGACGTCGGAGTCACAACCTTCTGGTGTCCCAGGTGCGCCACCACGGGACGGACGCGGAGAGGGAGACGCTGAAGGAGCTCTGGGAGGGACGGAGCCCGGTCCGCGAGGGAGAGGTGGAAGCCTCTTTCGAGGAGTCGGCCCGGACGGTTCTCCAGGGTGCCTACGAGGAGGCCCGGGCATCCTTCGAGAGCCTGGAGGAGCTCGGGTTCTGGTTTCCCCCGAGGCTCGCCGACGAAGTGGTGCGGGCCATCGTCGGGCTGGAGGGGGTGGCCCGGATGGAGTCCTTGACTGCGGGCGGGTAACCGGCCATACCTGGTTCCGGACCGAACGGTCCCCCGGACGGACGAGGCTCGGGCTCGTCGGACCCTGAATCAGCGAGGAGAACGGCAGAGCAGATGGCAGAAGACGCGATCGAGATGGAAGGAACCGTGACCGAGGTTCTCCCCAACACGAAGTTCCGGGTGGAGCTCGAGAACGGACACAAGATCCTGGCCTACCTCTCGGGGAAGATGCGGAAGCACTACATCCGTGTCCTGGAAGGCGACCGGGTGAAGTGCGAGCTCTCTCCCTACGACCTGAGCAAGGGCAGGATCACCTACCGCTACAAGTAGTCCCTCTCTGGACGCCCCTCCACGGCCCCCAAGGGTCGTTCGACGGACACACCCTCCGGGGGCGCCTCCGTGGGCCGGTTTCCGCCGTCGCCACCGTCCCCCCCCGACACCGTCCGGAAGGTTCCCCCTTTTCAGGGCTCCGAGCCTGTTGACAGAAACTCGTCTTGTCCTACCTTTCCCAGTATGCTGTTAGCACTCGGTACCGTTGAGTGCTAACGAGCGGAAAGGGAAGGAAGATCAAGGGATGACGGACGTATAGCGAAGGCGTCAATCCACCACCTACCAGATGCAGGAGGCGTGAGATGGCGAAGAAAGCCGCGACGAAGCTGAAGCCCCTGGGAGACCGGGTCGTCGTGAAGGCCCAGGAAGAGACCGAGCAGATGCGGGGTGGTCTCTACATCCCGGACACCGCCAAGGAGAAGCCGCAGCAGGGCGAAGTGGTCGCCGTGGGCCCCGGCCGGCTCCTCGACGACGGCTCCCGCGGGGAGCTCGAGGTGAGCGAGGGCGACGTGGTGCTCTACAGCAAGTACGGGGGTCAGGAGTTCACCGTCGACGGTGAGGAGTACCTGATCCTCAAGGAGAGCGACATCTACGCTGTCCTGACGTAGAGATTCGGAAAGCAGAGAATCGGACGAAGAGCGACTCACGCACCCATAGAAGGAGCTGAACATGTCAAAAGAACTCGATTTCGACGTCGAGGCCCGGTCCCGGCTCAAAGCCGGTGTGGACAAGCTGGCCCAGGCGGTGAAGGTCACCCTCGGCCCCCGGGGCCGGAACGTGGTGCTGGATCGGAAGTTCGGGTCTCCGACGGTCACGAAGGACGGCGTGTCCGTGGCCAAGGAGATCGAGCTGAAGGATCCCGTTGAGAACATGGGTGCCCAGATGGTGAAGGAGGTGGCCACCAAGACCTCCGACATCGCCGGTGACGGCACGACGACCGCGACGGTTCTTGCCCAGGGCATCTTCGGCGAGGGCCTCAAGAACGTGACGGCCGGCACCAACCCCATGGGCATCCGCCGGGGCGTCGAGAAGGCCGTGGCGAGGGTCGTGGAAGAGCTCCAGAACCTGTCGGTGGAGACCAAGGGCAAGAAGGAGATCGCCCAGGTCGGCACCATCTCGGCCAACAACGACCCCGAGGTCGGCGAGCTCATCGCCGACGCCATGGAGAAGGTCGGCAAGGACGGCGTCATCACGGTCGAGGAGGCCAAGGGCCTCGAGACCACCCTCGAGACCGTCGAGGGCATGCAGTTCGACCGTGGCTACCTGTCGCCCTATTTCGTGACGGACCCGGAGCGGATGGAGGCCGTCCTCGAGGATCCCATGATCCTCGTGCACGACAAGAAGATCTCCAACATGAAGGACCTCCTTCCGGTGCTGGAGAAGGTCGCCCAGATGGGCCGACCCCTCCTGATCATCGCCGAGGACGTGGAGGGCGAGGCCCTGGCCACGCTGGTGGTCAACAAGCTGAGGGGCACCCTGAAGGTGTGCGCCGTGAAGGCCCCCGGATTCGGAGATCGCCGGAAGGCCATGCTGAAGGACATCGCCACCCTCACCGGTGGTCAGGTCATCAGCGAGGAAGTGGGCTTCAAGCTCGAGAACACCGTCGCCGCCGATCTCGGTTCGGCGAAGCGGGTCGTGATCGACAAGGACACCACGACCGTCGTGGACGGTGCCGGTGAAGAGAAGGACATCCAGGGCCGGATCGAGGAGATCAAGGTCTCCATCGAGAAGTCCACCTCCGACTACGACCAGGAGAAGCTGCAGGAGCGCCTGGCGAAGCTCGCCGGCGGGGTGGCGGTCATCAACGTCGGCGCGGCCACGGAGACCGAGATGAAGGAGAAGAAGGCTCTGGTGGAGGACGCGCTGCACGCTACCCGGGCCGCCGTCGAGGAGGGCATCGTCCCCGGAGGCGGCGTGGCCCTGCTCCGGGCCCAGAAGGTGCTCGACGACTTCCAGCTCGAGCGCCACGACGAGCAGGTGGGCGTGACGATCCTGCGGAGGGCCCTGGAGGCGCCGCTCCGTCAGATCGCGGCCAACGCCGGACAGGAAGGCTCGATCGTGGTCGAGCGGGTCCGCGAGTCCGACGACGTCAACTTCGGTTACAACGCCCAGACCGACGTCTACGAGGACCTCGTGGACGCGGGCGTCATCGACCCGACGAAGGTCGTGCGCACCGCGCTGCAGAACGCCAGCTCCATCGCCGGACTGCTTCTCACCACGGAGGCCGTCGTGGTCGACGAGGAGGAGGAGGACGAAGGCGGCGGCGGTGGCGGCGCC
>JBKHJU010000161.1:0-5512 GCA_046537985.1 Longimicrobiales bacterium | reverse complement strand
GGGTAGTCCCGCTGACCGATGGCGTTCACGATGAGGCTCCCCATGCCGGGCCAGCCGAAGACCGCCTCCACGAAAACGGTCCCACTGAAAATGACGGGAAGGTAGAGACCGAAGAGGGTGATCACCGGGCCGAGGGCGTTCCGGAGCGCGTGCTTGAAGATGACCCGGCTTTCGGCCAGCCCCTTGGCCCGGGCGGTCCGCACATAATCCTGGCGGATCACCTCCAGCATGCTTCCCCGCATGTACCGGGCGATTCCCGCCGTCAGCACCAGGGCCAGCGATCCGGCGGGGAGCACGAGATGCCGGATCACGTCCACCGCCCTCTCCACGGGAGAGAGGAAGGCGTAGTCGACGCTTTGCATTCCCGACGCCGGAAACCAGATGGGCCAGTCCCAGGTCCGCGCCCCGAGGCTGAAGATCAGGATCAGCATGAGGGCCAGCCAGAACGACGGCATGGAGTAGAAGAAGAGGGCGGCCACGCTGAGAACCTGATCGGTCAGGGAGTACTGACGAACCGCCTGGACGACTCCCAGCACGATCCCCGCCAGGAAGGCGATCAGTAGCGCGGCCCCGGAGAGGAGCAGGGTATTGGGAAGGATCTCACCGATGAGCCCTGCGACGGGCCGATTCTGGCCCAGGGAGTAGCCGAAGTCCCCGGTCAGAAGGGAGCCCATCCACTTGAGGTACTGGATGTGGATCGGGTCATCCAACCCCAGATTCGTCCTGATCTGGGCCAGGACTTCGGGCGGAACGGACGGCCCTACGTACCGGGCCACCGGATCGCCCGGCGCCAGGTTGAGGATGAAGAAGATGATGGTGGCGATCCCCAGGACGAGGGGGACCGCCGCCAGGATCCTCCGAACCGCATAGCGGATCACCGAATGCTCACCTCGGAATGCTGGATCCGGCTACTCCGACGAGTCGGAGTAGATCCGCTCTTCGAGTGGGATCCACCACTCGGCGATGTTCACCCAATCGCCCCGAACGTCCATGTGGACATCTCTCAGCCGTCGATTCACGCCCGTGAGGCGGTCGGGATAGTAGAAAAAGGTGTACGGCTGGTGCTGGACGATGAGCTCCTGATACCTGTGCCATAAGGGGCGGGCCTCCTCGCGGTCGGTGATCAAGGGAAGCGTGTCCAGGAGCTGGTCGATCTCCGGCACCCGGGTTCCCACGAAGCCGTACTCGGCGTCGGCCGCATCCGAGTGGAAGAGATCCGTGTCGTCCAGCCGGAATTCCGTCACCCAGGCGAGGATCACGCCTTCGAAGGGCCGATTCTCCGTGTCGATGAGCTGACTCAGGAGCGTGGTCCACTCCACCGACTGGGGCACGATCCGGACCCCGATGTCCCGGAGCTGGGCCTGCATGATCTCCGCGATGTCCTGCCGCGACTGGTTTCCGGTGTTGTACTTGAGGACGATCTCCAGGGGAAGCCCGTCTTCGTTCTCCCGAATCCCGTCACCGTCCCGGTCGATCCAGCCGGCCTCGTCCAGGAGCTGCTTCGCCCTCTCCGCGTCATAGGGAAGGTCGTCCGCGAACTCTTCGGTATACGCCCAGTGGAACGGAGGCACGGAGCTGTTGGCGACCTCGCCGTAGCCCCGGAGGACGGCGTCCAAGATCTCCCGGCGGTTCGTCCCCTGGGTGAGCGCCCTCCGAACCCTCCGATCGGAAAGCTCGGGAATCCGGGAGTTCCAGCCGGCGTACGTATACTGGCGTGACGTGAAGTTGATCAGATCCAGGTGTTCTGCAGCCTCGACCCGCCGTACCTGGTCCGGTCGGACACCGATGTAGACGTCGACGCCCTCGGTCAGCAGATCGCTCAGGAGGGTCGTCTGCTCCGGAATCACGCGATAGACGTAACGGTCCAGATAGGGACGTCCGCCCAGCCCTTCGGGAAACCAGGGATTGGCCACGAAGCTCCAGCTCTCGTTCTGCCGGTGGTCCGCGAACACGAAGGGCCCGTTCCCCACCGGACAGCGGGTTCCGAACGGATGCTGGCGGAGCTCGGCGGCCGGGACGTCGCCCAGCAGGTGCTCCGGCATGATGGCCGTAGACCGCCAGGGATCCAGGGGCTGCACGTGGGGGCGAAGCTGGAAGCGGACGGTGAAGGAATCCACCACCTCCACTCCAGCCTGCCCCGGCTCGTAGTGCTCCCAGAACGAGGCGTTCGGAAATCCGGTGGCCGGATCGGTGGCCCGAAGGTAGGTGAATTCCACGTCGTAGGCGTCCGTGATCTCGCCATCGTGCCACCGGACGTCGTCCCGCAGCTGAAAGGTGAGCTCCGTCCCGTCGTCCGAAAATTCCCAGGACTCCGCCAGATACGGGACAGGTTCCAGATTCTCGTCGTACTGCACGAGCGACATCAGATGCATGAAGCTCTGGTGCTGGCTGGCCGAGTAGTCCGTGGAGACGAGGGCGTTCATCCCGTCGGCGATCTCGCCGATGCCGCCGACCACGACCGTCCCTCCGTATCTCTCGCCCCGCTCCACCTCGGGCGCGGCGGCCATGACGGAATCGACCCGAGCCAGGACCGGACCACAGAATTCGCCGACGGCTCCGTCCCCGACGCTTCTGGTCGTGCCTCCGTCCCCGCACGCCGAAAGCAACGCCGCAACACCCGTGATCACCGTGGCGCGCACCATGTGTTCGAATTGCTCCATCATCACGCTCCTCCTGCCCTTCCGGCATCTCGGCATTCCGGTCCACCGCCTGGCGCCGCCCGACGGCACCGAGCTTGTAGAGACCGGTATGCCGCGCTCAACGCCTCCAAGTCCACTCCCGGGATCGGTAACGCTCCTCGAGGTCATGTGCCGTGGCCATCTCCGTGTCGCTGAAGCCGCTCCGATCCCAGCTCCCCCCCAGGACTCCGCCGAGACCGTCCACCAGGGCCGAGGCGAGATCGCTCCACGGAGGAACCGACCCCAGCATGGACCGAAGGGTGACGGGGCGGGCCCCCGCCTCGGCCGCCGCCTCCGGACCGATCCGGGCCAGGGAATCCTGGCTGCCCGACAGGAGAATGGAGCCGTGCTGTAGGAGGGCACCACCCACCCTGGCCTGGGCGCTCCCCACCAGCTTCCTCCCCGCAGCCACGACCTCGCCCTCGGCGGGGATCTGGAAGCACGGCCCGGCGGAGAGGGGTGCTTCACCGCCGGCCGGAGCGTCGGCCAGCTCGGCCTCCACTCCCAGGATCCGCAGAGCGCCCACCAGCCCCTCGTTGATGGTCCGATACGCCGCCCGAAGGCCACCCCACGCCCGCGGGGCCGTCACCACGCAGTAGGTGATCTCGTGGTCGTGGAGCACGGCCCGCCCGCCCGTGGGCCGGCGAACGAACACGACCCCCTCTCGATCCGCCATCCCCGGGTCGTAGAGACCCCGGGCCGGCTCGTTCCTCCCGAAGGATACGGTCGGTCGCTCCCAGCCGTAGATCCGAAGAATCCCGGTGTCGGCCGCCCGCTCCACAGCGAGGGCGTGGTCCAGCGCCATGTTCTCGGGTCCTGGTCGATGTCCGTCCACCACCACCCGCCAACGGACCGGAGGGGATTCTACAAGGTCCTTGCGGGGCGGCGTGGAACCGGGCCGGCGTCGGACCGAGGTCGACGTCGATGTGGGATCGGAGACGGGGGGGCTCATGGGACCCATGGTAGGGAGAGGGACGGATTTCGGCGAGGGGGACGGGACTCCGAAGTCCGGGTCAGTCGGCCGTGGTGGTCGGGGCGTCCCCGGCCACTCCCCGGTCCCGGTAGGTTTCCACGGGAGGACACGCGCACACCAGGTTCCGATCGCCGTACGCGCTGTCCACCCGCCGCACGGAGGGCCAGAACTTGTGCTCCAGGATCCATGACGCCGGATATGCCGCCTCCCGCCGCTCGTACGGGTGACCCCAGGATTTCTCCAGGAGCATGGGAGCGGTGTGTGGAGCGTTCTTCAGGACGTTGTCCTCCCGATCCGACACACCCCGCTCCACCCGCTCGATCTCGGCCCGTATTGAGATCAGGGCCTCGCAGTAGCGGTCGAGCTCCGCCTTGGACTCGCTCTCCGTGGGCTCCACCATGATGGTTCCCGGAACAGGCCACGACATTGTGGGCGCGTGGAAGCCGTAGTCGATCAGGCGCTTGGCCACGTCCTCCTCGCTCACGTCCGCGGACCTGCGGAAGGGGCGAAGGTCCAGGATGAACTCGTGTGCCACCCGGCCCTTCTCTCCCCTGTAGAGGACGTCGAAGTGCTCGCCGAGACGATCCGCCATGTAGTTCGCGTTGAGGATGGCGATCTCCGAGGCCCTCGTCGCGCCCTCACGCCCCAGGAGGGCGATGTAAGCCCAGGAGACGAGGAGGATCAGCGAGCTTCCCCAGGGAGCTGAGGAAACGGGCCCGATGGCCTTCTCTCCCCCCACCCCCGGGACGACCGGATGCCCCGGAAGGTACGGCCCCAGCTCCTCGGTGGCGCAGATCGGTCCCATGCCGGGACCACCCCCCCCGTGGGGAATGGAGAAGGTCTTGTGGAGGTTGATGTGGCAGACGTCGGCCCCGTAGTCGCCGGGCCGGGCCAGACCCACCTGGGCGTTCAGGTTCGCCCCGTCGAGGTAGACGAGCCCTCCATGATCGTGGACGATCCGACATACCTCCCGGACGTGGGGGTCGAAGACACCGTGGGTGGAAGGATAGGTGATCATCAACGCAGCCAGCCGATCCGCGTGCTCCGAGGCCTTCTCTTCGAGATCCTCCAGATCGATGGTCCCGTCGTGGCCGGATTCCACGACCACCACCTCCATTCCCGCCATGACGGCGCTGGCCGGGTTCGTCCCGTGGGCCGACGACGGAATCAGGCAGACGTCCCGCCGGCGCTCGCCACGTTCCCGGTGTGCGGCCCGTATCACGAGGAGGCCCGCATACTCGCCCTGTGCCCCGGAGTTGGGCTGGAGGGAGACCGCGGGAAGCCCCGTGATCTCGGCCAGCCACTCCCCGAGCTCCTCGTGGATGGACCGCATCCCCTCCGCCTGATCGGCGGGTGCGAAGGGATGGAGGTCGCCGAACGCCGACCAGGTGACGGCCTCCATCTCGGTGGTTGCGTTCAGCTTCATGGTGCACGACCCCAGGGGAATCATGCTGGTGGTCAGGGAAAGATCCCGGGTCTCCAGGCGGTGGATGTAGCGGAGCATCCCCGTCTCGGAGTGGTGGGTGTTGAAGACGGGGTGCTCGAGGTACGTCGAAGTCCGCCGGACCCCCTCCGGAAGCTGCGGGGCCGAAAGCTCCTCCGCCAACTCCGCGGCAGCGACCCCGAGGGCGGAGGACGTGCCCGGTGAGCGCCCTCCCGGATCGCCTGAGCCATCGTCCGCGCCACCCCCGGGCTCGCCTGCTTCCCACCCCGCGCCGACCACCGCACCCGCCGCCGTCGAGAACACGCTGAAGAGGTCGTCCAGGTCTTCCGGAGCCACCGTCTCGTCCAGCGTGATGCCCACCGTCCCGTCACCGAAGTCCCGGAGGTTGATGCCGGACTCCAGGGCCCGGGCCAGAAC
>JBKHJU010000160.1:0-5523 GCA_046537985.1 Longimicrobiales bacterium | reverse complement strand
GAGCAGCCCTGGTTCAGGGTTCGCTGGCGGTACCGGGCCTTCCCGTCGTGTCGGTGGCATGGGATGACGCCGACGACGACGGGCAGGGGGTGACGGTGGTTCAGCGCCTTCCTTCCGGAGATCCCCTGACCCTCCGCTACACCCCCCTGACCGCGGCGACCGCGAGCCTTACCGATCGGAGGGCTCCGGGCCCGGGCGCGGGAGACCCGATCGCCGCTCCGGATGCCGAGGTCCTCGATCAGGCTCCGCGGGATGCCGAAGCGGACCGTTCCGTCGAAGTCGCCGGATCCCTCCAGGACGCCGAAGCCGAGCAGGCCGCCGATTCCGCGCAATCTGCCACTGATCCACGAGCCACGCCCCGAACCGCCCCGGAAGCCTCTCCGGACACGGGTGCGGTGACCCTGCGCCACGGGCCGTGGATGCTCGAGGCGACGGCCCCGGTGCAGAGCGACTCGGTGCGAGCCATCTTGAACCAGCTTCTTCTCCTGCCCTGACCGAAGACGCCAGGTCGGAGGGGGGCAGCGGATCGAGTCGTGCCTCGGATCCACGGGCAGCGGGGGTCAGGCACACTCGTGCTCCAGAGATTCGAGCGGGGGATCGTTCTTCGGCTGCGATTCGGCCGAGCCGAGAACCGGGTAGACGGGATGGGGCTTCCCCGGGGGAAGATTCCTACCCCGACGGGCACGTGCTCGCTGACATTCGAATGGCTACCTTGCAGTCATCTTTCGAGCTCCGCGGAACAGCCCCACTGCACGTGCGGCGTGGCGATCGAGCTTACCGACCTCGGGTGTGAAGCTCCGCAGCGCGAACCTCTCGAACTGTCCGAGGAGTAGACGACATGGAAATGCGCGAAACGAGCCCGTCCCGCCTCATCCTCGCCCTCGGAGTGATCGCCGCAGGGACCCTCGGGTGGGCCGTGCTTCCCGCTCCCGCCGAGTCCATGGCGGCACAGCAGAGCAACTTCATGGGCGGAAACCCCGAGATCCTGAACAGCGAGGAGATCCAGAATCTCGGGGGTGTATTCCAGATGCTGGTGGCTCACAGCGACGCCCTGGACAGCGAAGGGCTCCAGACCCTCCGCCTTCGCTTTCCTGCGGGAGTCCGCTCCAACTGGCACACCCACACCCATGGCCAGCTTCTCATGGTGGAGGAGGGAGTCGGCCTGCATCAGGTTCGAGGCCGGGCCATCGAGGCCCGTGACCCCGGGGACGCCTGGTGGACGGATCCCGGGATCGAGCACTGGCACGGGGCCCACCCCGACCAGGACGTGGTGCAGCTCACCATCTACAGCGGTGAGGTGGACTGGATGGACCCCGTCACCGACGAGGAATACCAGGCCCCTGGTGGAGACTGAGTAGCGTAGAGGACGCCGAACAGCGCCGGGGAGAGAGCGGGAACCCCCGGCGACGCCGACGCAGGCCGAATCCAAGAGTGTCCGTGGATGTCCGGCACGGATCCTGCGCCACCAGGATGGGCGAGACCGCGACAGACCATGGAGGGTTGCTTCCATGAGCCCACCCCGACCGAGGCCGGCTCCGGGAAGCGGGTGCCCTATTTTCGGAAAAATGGATTCGTTCCCGCCCCCACCCCGTCACTGGAACGCTCGTAGATGTTCCCCTGACTTTCGGGCGATTTCCGGGTGCATAGGGTCCGTCGACCGGTCCGCGTCGTCGTGAGATAAACATTTGACTTTCCCTGCGGGCGCCTGTACATGTCAAGGGATTTCGTCCCCACCTGCTCGCTGCCGCTTCGGCATTTCAATCCGAGATGACCAAGACCTCCGAGGAAATCATTTCCGAGTCCGATCCCACTGCCGACGATCGGTACAGGACGCTCTTCGAGAACTCCCGCGACGGCATTTATCTCGCCGACGGAACGGGGCGGATTCTGGACGCCAATCCGGCCATGACCGAGCTGTTCGGATACAACCGCAGCGAGCTGCTGGGGATGGCGTCCCGGCTCCTCTACGCGGACCCGGACCACCTTCTGGAGCTTCAGGAACGGATGGCCCGGGGGGAATGTCCGGTCCGGGACGTGGAGACGCGGCTCCTGAAGAAGGACGGTCGCGAGATCACCTGCCTGCTGACCTTCGTGGAGGACTCGTCCAGGGATGAGGCGCCGGGGCATCAAGCGATTCTCCACGACGTCACCGAGCGGCTTCATGTGGAGGAGAGGATTCAACATGCGGCCCTCCACGACAGCCTCACCCAGCTCCCGAACCGCACCTTCTTTCTGGACCGGCTCCGCCGCCTCCTGGAGCGCCTCCGTTTCCAGCCCGATTATCGCTTCGCGGTCCTCTTCGTCGACCTGGATCGCTTCAAGCTCATCAACGACTCCCTGGGGCACCGGGCCGGCGACGAGCTTCTGATCATGCTGGCCGAGCGCCTCCCCATGCTCGTCCGCCCGGAAGACATCGTGGCGCGCTTCGGAGGGGACGAGTTCACCATCCTCCTTCTGGACCTCGACGGACAGGAGGACGCGGAGCTCGTGGCCAATCGGGTCCAGAACGGCCTGGGAGAAGGGACCTTCGACGTGCTGGGTCACGACGTCTACGTCACGGCCAGCATCGGCATCGCCCTGAGCAGCCGGGACTACGACTCGGCGGAGGACATCATCCGGGACGCCGACACGGCGATGTACGCCGCGAAGGATTCGGGCCGGGGCCGCTGGACATTCTTCGACGAGACCATGCACGAGCGGGCGGTAATGCGGTTCGCCACCGAGACGGCCCTCCAACGGGCCCTGGAGCGGGACGAGTTCATCCTGCACTACCAGCCGTTGGTGGTCATGGAAACCGGCGAGGTCGTGGGCTTCGAGGCCCTCCTACGCTGGGACCATCCGGACCGAGGCATGCTTCCTCCCGCCGAATTCCTTGCGGTGGCCGAGGAGACCGGCCTCATCATCCCCATCGGACAGTGGGTCCTCGAAGAGGCGTGCCGGACCGCCGCCGAATGGCGAGAAGGAGTCGACGAGGAGGACGCCCCGGTCATCGCCGTGAACCTCTCGGCGCGGCAGCTCATGGCTCCCGGGCTGGGCGATCAGGTTCGCGCCGTGCTGGAGAGGACGGGCCTTCCCGGCAATGCCCTCCGCCTGGAGATCACCGAGACGGTGCTCCTGGAGGACTCGGCGGCCGTGCAGCGGAGCCTCGTGGACCTGGACGAGCTGGGCGTGTGGATCTGCCTGGACGACTTCGGGACGGGGTACTCCTCCCTCGGATACCTGAAGGATCTGCCCGTGGATCTGGTGAAGATCGACCAGGCCTTCATCGGGGGCGTATCCGATCCCCCGGGCACCTCCCGGTCCGAGATGGCGGAGGCCATCGTCTCGCTCGCGAAGCAGCTCGGCGTCGGGACGGTTGCGGAGGGAGTGGAGACGGAAGACCAGAGGGACCGACTCATCCGACTCGGTTGTGGTCACGCCCAGGGCTACCTCTTCTCCCGCCCCCTGGCGCCGGAGGACGCCCGCGTCTACCTGGACCGTGCGCGAGCCCGCCGACGGTCCGGGAGGGCGGAGTCCGGAACGTCCTGATCGGGCGCTCCGGGGATTCTCGAGCCGGCTTCAGGAAAATCCGATCCAGCGCCCCGCGGCGGCCACGGTGAACCAGAGGGCCATGGACACGGCCCCCAGAAGCCGGGACCGGGCCGACACCTCGAGCATGGGATCTCGCTCGATGAGGGGCTCCCTGACGGCGAAGGTGAATCCGAGAGCCACCGGAAGGCCCGCCATCTTCACCCAGAAGGACGTGTTGTAGTAGCACTTCACGGCTTTGGACAGGAAGAGGGGGATCCCGGTCAGGATCATGACGACGACCCCGGCGATCATCCACCGTCGGGCGTGACCCGCCAGCTCGCCGATCGCCTGTCCCCTCAGCCCCCATCCGAAGAGCCGTAGATCCACGACGAGGAGGGCTCCGCCCAGGAGGCAGAGGCCCAGTAGGTGGACGGCCTCGATCACCGGAAAGAGCCAGAGAGAGTCCCGGACCACGGATCCCAGACCCGTGTCCTCCAGCATCTCGAAATACTCCACGGGCAGTGTCGGCATGACGTCAGGCGTCCGGTCCGGTGGATCGACAACTGGTGAACCCCAGGTTTCGAGCCTGGCCCCTCATCGAAGCTCCGGGGGAAGCACGCAGCCCGCGGCCCAGTTGACCCAGTCCGGCTGAGGCTGGATGTCGCAGTCGAACCAGTTGTAGGCGATCATCCGGCCCGAGACGACGACGGAGGCCCATGCCATCAGAGACACCACCGCCGCGACCCGGGCGGCCCGCGGCGGCTTCCACTCCAGGTCCCAGTCGGCGATCCGCCGGTGGATCCGGGAGTGGAAGAGCCAGACGTTCACCCCCGCCACGATCAGAACCAGCATCTTGAAGCGGAAGAAGACGTTGTGGTAGTAACCCAGGGGTGACGAGTAGAAGAGCAGGAGCCCCGTGACGGTCATGACGGCGAAGCTCCCCCGCGTCCAGGGAAGCAAGCGTCCGGTGAAGGCCGAGACCGGAACGCCCTTGAACGTCACCCCCAGCAGGCGCAGGTCCATCATCGTCGTCGTCCCCACGAAGACGGCCAAGGTCAAGACGTGGGTGGACTCGATGAGGGGCCACATGTAGAAGGATTCCAGGAGCGCCACGCTCCACGGCGTGTTGCCCAGCCACTCCAGGAACTCCCTCACGGCCGCTCCCGGCCACACCCGGGACGGGGCGGACACCCTCTCTCGAACCCGCCTCTGTTCATTCGCACGAGGACCGGTCGCGGCGATTCACGGTGGAAAACGACTCTGTGCTACGCAGTCAGGGCGTTATGGAGTGTCCGCCGGGGACTCGTCGAGACGCACGTTCGGCCTCAGGATGTCCACGGCGTACGTGGCGTGGCAGTTGTTGCAGGTGAAGTATAGCTCGGCCCCCACATCGAAGACCGCCTGCTCGTTCTGGGCCTCGGCGGCCTCGATCGCCCGCTCCGCGGCGGCGATCATCTCCTGGGACATGCGGATCCAGCTTCCCTGGTCCGCAGCCCGCTCCTCCATCATCAGAAGGTTGCCGGTCTCAGCGACGGCGTAGGCGGCGTTGACCACGGCCTCCCACTCTTCGGGCGTGGTCGGACGGATCTCCCTCAGCCCTTCGTCCCGGTCGTCGATCCACCCCACGGCGTCCCAGTATTCCTCCGCGGCCGGCTCCAGGATCCGGGTCATGACGTTCTGGACGTCGGCCACGAGCACGAACCGGTCCGACGCATCCGGCGCGCATGCCGGCGACAGGACCAGGAAGCCGACGAGTGTGAGGTTTCTTGCAACCGGAAGAAGATTCTTCGGAAACATGGCTGGGCAATGTACGGGGTGGGCCCGCGAAACGCACGGCGGCGGACCGACTCCGTGCGAATCGCCCGGCTGCCTTCGGGTTGCTTCGGCACGGGACCCTCTCCCGCGTTGGCGCCGCTCGACGTTGCTCATGGCCATGCCTTCGCGACGCCGCCTCGGATCCGGCCCCGTGGCGCTCGCAACGGGACCCGCTGTACTTCTTCAACAGCCCTCTAG
>JBKHJU010000159.1:0-5531 GCA_046537985.1 Longimicrobiales bacterium | reverse complement strand
GTATCGGGATGAGACGACCGAGGTGACCGTTCCCGCGGGCGGCGTGGCCGACGTCGAGGTCAGCCTCGAAGTGCGGCCCGTGGAAGTCCAGGGAGTGCAGGTGCACGTCCTTCGCCCGGACCTTCGCCACACCGAGCAGATGGAGGCCGACGCCGTGCGGGAGACGAATCCCCGGGACGTCGGTGAAGCCCTTCGGGACATCGCGGGGGTCGACGCGGTGCGCCGGGGTCCGCTGGGCCTCGATCCGGCCGTCCGGGGCCTTCGGGAGACCCAGGTCGGCACGTACATGAATGGGACCCGGATGTTTCCGGCCGGCCCGGCACGGATGGATTCCCCCCTCACCCACCTGGATCCCAGCGCCATCCAGCACGTGGAGGTGGTCAAGGGACCCTACGCCCTCACCTGGGGCGCCGGAAACATGTCGGCGATCCGGGTGGACACCCGGGCGATCCCGCCCCAGATCCCGGGAGCCTTCCACGGGAATCTCATCACCGGCTATGACGCCAACGTGGAGGCCCAGGAATACGCGGGATCGGTGTACGGCTCCACCGGCTCCATCGCCTACTGGGGTCACGGAGTCTGGAGGAGCGGGAACGACTACGAGTTCGGAAACTTCGATTCGGACGCCGGCGATCAGCTCGTCGAGGGGGACTACGAGTCCTGGGAGACCCGCGGCCGAATCGGGGTCCGGACCGGAGACGCCTCATGGCTCACCTTCTCGGCGGGATACCAGGACCAGACCGACCTGGACTATCCCGGTCGCCTGCTCAACGCCGAATTCTTCGAGACGGTGAACCTGGCCGCGGAATGGGAGCTCGATCGTGCGGAGGGACTGGTTCGCTCGGCGAACCTTCTCGCCTACGTCAACGACGTGGAGCACGGCATGAACAACGTCGGCAAGCCGACCCGGATGGACATGCCGGGCCGGATGCCCCCCTTCGCGTTGGACGTGGAGGTGAACGCCGACGTGCGTGTCAGCGGGGGGCGGGCAGCCGTGACCCTCGCTCCCGACGATTGGGAGATCCAGCTCGGGAGTGACGTCTACAGCGTTGACCGGCTGGCGCGCCGGAACATCGACGCCCTGGACCCGGACCAGCCGACGCCGCCCCTCTTTCCCTTCGAGGACCTGATGTGGCCCGACGCCACCATCACCGACGCGGGGGTGTGGGCCCGGGCCGATCGTCCCCTGACGGACAACACGAGCTTGACCACGGCGGTACGCGTCGACTTCGTCTCGGCAGACGCGAAGCAGCCGAGCCAGGCGTTCCTCGACAACCTCTCCACGCTCGAGGGGCGCACCGTCACAGAGGCCGACCTGGAGGACTCGGAGACCAACTTCAACGCGGCCACCACCCTGAGCTGGACGGTGAATCCGAACTGGAGCCTTTCCGGCGGGCTGGGAACCGTCGTTCGCACGGCCGACGCCACGGAGCGCTACTCCGACCGGATTCCGGCCACCAAGGCCCAGCTCAGCACGGAGTTCGAGGGGAATCCCTTCCTGGATCCGGAGAGGAGCCTCCAGGGAGACGTCTGGGTCGAAGCCCGCTATCCCCGGTTCAGCTGGGATCTCAACGTGTACGCCCGGAAGGTGTACGACTATGTGACCGTCGAGCCCACGGAGCTTCCGTTCCTCCTGCCCCTGACGGCCTCTCTCGGCAACACGACCGTGTTCCAGTACGTGAACGGTGAAGCCAACTTCTACGGCGTCGAAACCGACGCCGGCTACGCTTTCACCGACCAGATCTCGGGAACCGTGGGCATCGAGTATACCTACGGACAGGACACCGAGCTCGACGAGCCGGCGTTCGGCGTGGCTCCCCTGCGAAGCCGGTTCGGCGTGCGGTACGAGGAGCAGAACGGGACCTACTTCGTCGAGACCAGGCTCACCGCCGTGGCCGAGCAGGATCGTCTGGCCACGACCCGGGGCGAGGTCACCCCCACCCCCGGGTATGGCCTGGTGAACCTGCAGGGCGGCTTCAGGCCATACGAGGGGATCCTGATCCGGGCGGGGATCAACAACATCTTCGACAAGTACTACGTGAACCACCTCAACGCGAAGAACCCGTTCACCGGGGAGCAGATTCCCGAGATTGGGAGAGTGCTCTTCGTACGGGCGAACTATTCGTTCTGATTGAGCCGTGCGGACGGACTCGGGCGGATCGAGATGGAGAAGATGCGGCGGGTCCGGCTTCGTGCCGGGCCCGCCGGGTTTTCTGTTCTTGCATCGGATCCATCGGGAAGGTTCCGGTCGAAGAGGATCACCGGATCCGGTCGGGATCTAGTCGCCGGTGTCCTGCCCGTCCGCGAGGGGATCACCGGGGCCGCTCCGGTGCTCCTGGATCCCGGGCTTCTGTTCCGGCTTCTCCTTCACCGGCCGGGCCGGGATCCCCACGTGGACGTGGTGGGGCTTCGTGTCCTTCGTGGCCAGGGCCATGGCGCCGACCATGGAGTCCTCGCTTACGTGCACGCCGGCCAGGACCGTGGCGTGGTAGGTGATCCGAACCCCGTCCTCCAGGACGGTGGCCGGGGTGTAGACCTCCTCCGGATCGGCGATGTCGTGGGTGTGGCTGTAGATGTTGGCGAAGTCGGAGACCGAGACGTTGTCCCCCATCCGGATCCCGCCCCTGTCGTCCAGAAGGACGTGGCGGTGGATCACCACGTCGTCTCCTACCTCGAGGTTGTAGCCGAAGGACAGCTTCACGTAGTGGAAGGCCTTGAAGTTTCTTCCACAGCGGCGGAAGATCCGCCGGGCCAGGATCCGACGGAAGCGGACTCCCAGGTGCACGTTCTCGCCCAGGGGGCTCTTGTCGAACATCTCCCAGAGCCAGATCAGGGGCTTGATCCGGCCGTACTTTCGCTCGTCGACCTCGTGGTAGTATTCGGGCTCGAGGGTGATGTTGCGGGGATCCATCTGGGCTAGCGCCACCCGGGTGGCGGCCGGGAGGGATTCCGGATCGGCGTCTCCGCACCGGGGATAGTAGAGGTCGGTCAGGATGCGACGGCAGAGCTCGTTACGGTCGCAGTCGGGCCTCGAGAGCTCGTCGTCCACCGCGTCCAGCCACTCGTCGTACAGGGACCGGGTGTCGGGACGAAGGGGAACGTTCCGAAGGGGGTAATAGGCCATGGCCTGGACGGATGCCGGCGAATCGATGTCGGTGGAGCGCCCGTAGGGACGAGGGCTCGCAGGGACGAAGGATAGTTTCTCTCCGGTACCGCCGTACAGGCGTGCGGTGCCACCCTCATCGGGAGGACCGACGATGCACCCAGTGCTTCGGGAACGAATCATGCGGCGCCTGGAGACGCTGCCGGACGACCAGGTCTACCAGGTTCTGGACTTCATCGAGTTCCTGGAGGCGAAGTACGCCGAGACCGAGCTCCGGAAGGAGGCGAAGGGCCTCCAGAAGTTCGGCGAGCGACTGGAGGACAGCCTTCGTAAGCGGACCGTGAGCCCGGGAGTCCTCCGGGAAGCCTTTCACGTCATCGCGGCCGCAGACCGGGTGCTGTCGGGAGTGGCGTCGGCCGGCAGGGTCCTCCTGGACGAGCTGGACGGGTCTTCCGCCTCCGAGGGCCGCCGGTCCAGGAGCGATGCCGCCCCGTCTTCCGAAGGGGAATCCGAGACGGAAGGGAGGAGGCCGTAAGGGAGTCCGCCCCGATCTTGACACCCGCCGACGGCCCCGGATATCGTTGCCCATGGAGCCACTGACCTGCGGCGGAGGCCGACGCGGAGCGCCGAGCGCCCGCCTTTCGAGGGGTCCTTCCGGGGACGCCGTCGAGGGGCGGGCGCTTTTCATTCATACCCGGATCCCATGACCAAGACGCCAGACCCCAGCGAGCGTATCCTCAAGGAAGGACTCACATTCGACGATGTCCTGCTGGTGCCGGCCCACTCCGAGGTGCACCCGGCCGACACCAGCGTCGTCACCCGTCTCACGGGAGCAATCGAGCTCAACATCCCCCTCCTCTCGGCCGCAATGGACACGGTGACCGAGGCCCAGATGGCCATCGCCATGGCCCGGGAAGGAGGCATGGGGATCATCCACAAGAACCTCTCGGTGGAGCGCCAGGCCCAGGAGGTGGACCGGGTCAAGCGTTCCGAGAGCGGGATGATCCTGAACCCCATCACCCTCGGCCCGGACAACACGCTGCGGGAGGCCCACGACCTCACGGCCCGCTTCTCCATCAGCGGGGTGCCCATCGTCGAGGACGACGGGACGCTGGTGGGCATCATCACGAACCGGGATCTCCAGTTCGAGACGGAGCTCGATCGCTCCATCCGCGAGGTGATGACGGGGAAGGACGAGCTGGTGACGGCGCCGGTGGGGACCGGGCTCGACGAGGCCGAGGCCATCCTCCACGAGCACCGGATCGAGAAGCTCCCGGTGGTCGACGGCGAGGGAACGCTCAAGGGGCTCATCACCGTCAAGGACATATTCAAGCGCCGCAAGCATCCCGAAGCGTGCAAGGACGTCCACGGACGGCTTCGGGTGGGAGCGGCCATCGGAGCCTCCCGGGCTGATCTGGAGCGCGCCGGTGCCCTGGTGGATGCCGGTGTGGACGTGATTGTGGTGGACACGGCCCACGGGCACTCCGAGGGGGTCCTCAAGGCCGTGGCCCGCACCAAGGAGGCGTTCCCCGACACCGAGATCATCGCCGGAAACGTGGGGACGGCCGAGGGAGCCCGGGCCCTGGTCGAGAGGGGAGCCGACGCCGTGAAGGCGGGAGTCGGACCCGGATCGATCTGCACGACCCGGGTGGTCACCGGAGTCGGCCTCCCCCAGATCACCGCCATCACGGACGCTGTCCGCGGGGCCGACGGCGACGTGCCCGTGATCGCCGACGGGGGCATCCGGTACTCCGGCGACATCGCGAAGGCGCTGGCAGCCGGCGCGAGCGTGGTCATGATGGGATCCATGTTCGCTGGAACCGAGGAGGCCCCGGGCGACAGCTTCCTTCTGGAGGGTCGGCGCTACAAGACGGTCCGTGGCATGGGATCCCTCTCCGCCATGGAGGAGGGCTCGGCCGACCGTTACTTCCAGGAGAACCGCCCGGATGCCCGGAAGCTGGTGCCCGAAGGGATCGAGGCTCGGGTCCCCTACAAGGGGCCCGTGACCGACACCGTCTTCCAGCTCGTGGGTGGCTTGCGGAGCGGGATGGGATACTGTGGCACGGGCACCGTGGAGGATCTCCGGACCCGGGCCCGCTTTGTCCGGGTGACTCCCGGCGGGCTGCGGGAGTCCCACCCCCACGACGTCACCATCACCCGCGAAGCGCCGAACTACCACCTTTAGAAGTCTGTCGAGGAAGGACAGCGGGTCCCGCCGCGAGCGCCACGGGGCCAGACCACCAACAATGTCCCTGCGGGCGGGGCCGTTGTTTCAGCTCGTTCCGACGATCGGCAGGCCCCGGGCCGGGGTCCCGGGCGCTTCCGATGCCGGACGCCGGCGTCCTCGCAGCGCGCCTCCAGTACTTGCGCGCGAGGCGGATGACTTGCGCGCGAGGCGGATGCCGGGGGATCTTGTAGGGATCGGGAC
>JBKHJU010000158.1:0-5536 GCA_046537985.1 Longimicrobiales bacterium | reverse complement strand
CCTCTACTTCGCATCGGAAGAAGCCGGCTTCGTCACCGGTCAGGTGCTGTACGTGGCAGGCGGACCGAAGAGCTGATCCGAGGCCGCTACGCCCAGATCATCTTGATGACGAGAAAGGTCAAGCCCGCGGCGACGCCCAGGGCCGCCTCCCACTCCCGGTTCCGCAGGTAGCGACGGGGCGAAAACCAGGTCCGCACCTTCGCGTACGCCGTCTCCCGCGGCTCCGTCGAAAGGGCTCCGGCTCCGGTCGCAGGGGCTCCGGTCGAAGCACGCCGGGGCCGATACGGACCGAGACGGGGGAGGAGCCTGGGGACCTCCTCCCGATACCGCCGGTACGCCTCGCCGAATTCCCTCTCCAGGAGGGCCTCTTCGTTCTTCATGGTTTGTCGGTAGACCAGGAGGAAGAAGAGGACGAAGAGTGCCGTGAAGATCCACCGCCCCCCCGCAACGGTCACGCCGATGCCGATGAGTAGGCTTCCCAGATAGAGGGGGTTTCGCGTGTGGGCGTAGGGCCCGGTGGTCGTGAGCTCCCGCTGCTTCTTGATGCAGCCGGCGGCCCACGCCCGAATGGCCGTCCCCAGCGACGCGATGCACCCCCCGGCCACCAGCAGCCCGGGTGTGGGCCGGGCGAGGATCAGAAAGGGGATCAGGAGAAGCCAGATGGCTTTGAGCCGGATTCGGCGCGACCCGAGGTTCATTCGTCGATCTCGGCGCCGAGATCCTCCTCGTCACCCGGAGTCGAGGCCAGCACCTCCCGTCCCTCCCGGATCTCCTGGAGGTGGAGGGTCATGGATCGGATCAGGGGGATCTTCACGCGCATGTAAACGAGGTAGTGGTTCTCGTCGTCGGTGAAGTGGAGCTCGGCCTCTCCTCCCTCGCCGAAGAGGCCGTCCGTCTGGATGACCGGCCGCACCACGACGGTCTCGAAGGTCCCCGCCGGGACCTCGATCCGGTCGTTGCCCACGACCTGGACCACCACGGGGTTCCCGTCCTCCTTGAAATACCGGTCGAAACGGTACTCCTTCCCCGGGGTCAGATCCAAAGTCCGGACATAGTAGACGAAGGAGATGTCGTCCAGGGGAAAGTTGGTGATCATCTCCCCCCCGTCGTCCACGTCCGTCCGCTCCCATCGGCCTTCCTCGGACAGGATCTCGTAGTGGCGATCGCTTTCGTACCCGGCTTCCCGGATCTGCTGGTGGAAGCGCCGGCTGACGAGGAGCTCGGTGTCGAGCCACGACTGGAAGTAGTCGTCCACCCGGGCCAGGGGAATCCCTCCTGCCAGCGACATGGACACGTGATAGGAGGGATGCCCCCGAATCGTGTCCACGTCCTCCACCGCGAGAACACCCTCGCCCACGGAGAAGGCGCCCATCTTCACGTCGTACTCCAGGCGCTCCCCGGGGCCGAAAGGGACCTCGGCCGCCCAGGGAATCACCACGGGCTCGGCGGCATCGTCGGCTTCCTCCGCGCCGCCCTGGGCGTGGAGACCTGCGCCGAACATCGGAAGAAGCGATCCGAGAAGGAGGGCTCCCGAGAGGACGGCGACCGGGAACCGATCGCGCCCGCTCATGCCGCATCCTCCCGGGACCATTCGGTTCCCCGAAGGCCCAGGAGACCCCGGAGGTTTCGGAGCGGGCTGAAGCGACTCTCTCGACGACGGATGTCGTAACGTACCCGCATGGGAACCTCCTCCACGCGCCTGGCGTGGGGAATGAGCTTCTCGAGGAGCTCCACCTGACCGGCCCACCCTTCCCGCTCGACCAGGGGACCGTCTCCCACCTCCTTGAACGCCTTCTTCGGGACGATGATCCGATAGGCCCGGTATCCGCAGAACGGATCCTTCACGGGCGCCTCGTCGAAGGTCGCGCCCAGGAGCCGTGGAGCGAGCCAGCGGGCGAATCGGACGCGTCGAGGCGGAATTCCTTCCGTCCCGTCTTGATACCCCGTAACGATGTCGGCACCCCCCTCGATGACCTTGATCATCTCCACGACATCTTCGGGATACTCGGTGAAGTCGCCCTGAAGGGTGACCGCCACGTCTCTCTTCGGATACGGAGCGATCCGGACCGCCTGGCGGAGAAGCCGCTCCCGGGCCCGGGTCACGCCGATTCGATCTCCCGAGCCCAGCACGTCGAGGGGAACATGCTTCCGATAGCGCTCGAGGACCTCCGCCGTCCCGTCGGTCGATCCGTCGTTCCACACCAGGATCCGATAGTCACGGCCGAACTCGGCCATGACCTTTCGGATCTTCCAGAGGAGGAGCCCGATGGTGCGCTCCTCGTCGCGGACGGGGATACAGAAGTAGATCACGGGTCGGGAACGATCGGTAGCAGGATTGCGAGGGGTGGTCGCGGGCCCCTGCGGTCGGTCGCAGTTGTCGAAACGGGCCCGATCCGGGACGACGAGGGTACAGACGGACGCTCACCGCTTATACAACCCGCCGCGAGGCGCGGTTCCACGCCGTTACCGGCTCGCCGTGACCCGCGCGGGGGTCTCGCGAGAACGAGTCGAGGCGGAGGAGACGAGGCCATGCCGGACGCTACCCCCGTCTCTTCCACCTTCGGTGATGCCAGAAGTACTGCTCGGGAGCCTCCCGGATGGCCGTCTCCAGGAGGACGGTGTAGGCCTGCACGAGCCGGTGCACGTCGTCCTCCAGGTCGCCGCTGGGCTCCACCGGCACCTCCCGGAGGGTGACGTCGTAGTCGTGATCTCCGCCCTCCGTGCGGAGGGCCACGCCCAGGAAGACCGGGGCGCCGGAGCGGAGCGCCAGCACGGCCGGGCCCCGAGCGGTATTCGCCTCACGCCCGAAGAACTCCACGGGAATGCCCCCCCGAATCGGGTTCTGATCGGCCACGAGGGCCACGGTGCCTCCGGCGTTCAGGGTACGAAGGACCGACCTTGGAGCGTCGATCTTGTAGATGACCCTCATCCCCAGCTCTTCCCGGGTCCGGACCAGGTCCCGGTCGAAGAGGGGATTCCCCTGTCGGAGGGCGACCGCCGCCACGGGGACGCCCCGGGCCGCCACCGCCGCGCCCCCGATCTCCCAGTTTCCCAGGTGGCCGGTCACGAAGACGATGCCTCGACCCCGCTCCAACGCGTGCTGCACCGCTTCGAGACCTTCGACCCGGGTGCGCGCCACCAGATCGTCACGATCGAGGGCGGACATCCGGAGCATGGCCACCGACTCCCGCCCCAGATGCCGATAGGAGGCCCGGGCCACCCGGCGGCGCCACGCCTCGCTCCGATCGGGATACGCCATCTCCAGGTGGCGATCCACGACGCTCCTTCGGATCCTGAGCACCGAGCCGCGCAGCCAGCCCAGGAACCCACCCACGGCGAGGGCGGCCCCCTCGGGAAGCAGTCCGACGATCCCGGTGACGAGACGGAAGAGCCCGTATTCCAGACGATGGCGGAGGGTGGGGCGCCTCAGGCCGACTCCTCTCCGGAGCCTCCGGTGCCGCTCCGGCCACCGGGAGCGCCGAGACCCACCGCCTCCGTGTCGGCTTCCGTCTCCGTCTCCGATTCCTTTTCGGCCTTCGTCCGCGGCTTCGTCCTCGTCCCCGGCTCCGACCCGCTGAGACTCCCGGCGCGGGGCCGCACCTCCTGCCCGTCGCTCTCCCTGGCATCGCCTCCGTCCGGGCCGGGCGGTTCGTCGAACTGGAGGTCGTAGAGCTTGCGATAGGGCCCTCGGGCGTCGTACAGCTCGTCGTGACACCCCTGCTCCACGACGCGGCCGTTCTCGAGAACCACGATCCGATCGGCGCTCCGGACGGTGGACAGGCGGTGGGCGATCACGAAGACCGTTCTCCCCTGGAGAAGTCGCTCCACCGCCTCCTGCACCACCCGCTCCGACTCGGTGTCGAGGGCGCTGGTGGCCTCGTCGAATACGAGGATGGGAGGATCCCGGAGGAGGGCCCGGGCGATGGCGATGCGTTGACGCTGCCCCCCCGAGAGCTCCACGCCCCGCTCCCCCACCACCGTGTCGTAGCCGTTCGAGAGGTTCTCGATGAAGTCGTGGGCGTTGGCTGCGCGGGCGGCCCTCTCGACCGCGTCGCGGTCCACGTCCTCCAGCCCGTAGGCGATGTTGACCCGTACCGTGTCGTGGAAGAGCACCGTCTCCTGTGAGACGATGCCGAGGGAGCTCCGGAGGCTCTGGATGTCGAACTCCCGGATGTCGGTGCCGTCGATCCGGATCTCCCCCTCGCTCACCTCGTAGAAGCGTCCCAGGAGGTCCACCAGGGTGGTCTTCCCGGCGCCGCTGGGTCCCACGAGGGCCACCACCGACCCCCGCTCCACCCGCAGGTCGAGTCCCTTCAGGACGGGCTGCCCCGGGCGGTACGCGAACCAGACGTCGGCGTAGACGATGTCCCTCTCGAGCCCCGGGAAGGGCCGAGCGCCAGGACGGTTCCGGATCTCCACGGGCGCATCGAGGAACTCGAAGATGCGCTCCGCGGCCACCAGCCCCGGCTGGATGAGGGCGGGGAACTTGGAGACGAACTTCACCGGCGAATAGAGCTTCATGCTCAGGGCCAGGAGCCCGATGAACTCCTCTCCCGTGACCGCCTGTTCGACCAGCACCAGGTGGGCTCCGTACCAGAGGATCACCTCCGTCCCGACGGCCGCCAGCATCTCGGTGATGGGCTGGGCAAGGGCCCGGAGCTTCTCCGTGTTGAGGAAGGTGGAGAAGTAGCTCCTGGTGAGCCCGTGGAAGCGCCCCCGCTCCCGGGTCTCGGCCCCGGACGTCTTCACCAGGCGGATCCCCGACAGGGTCTCCTGGATGTGGGCGTTGATCTCGCCCGCCAGGTCCAGGACTCGCCGATCTCCCCGGCGCAGCTTCTTCACGAGGGGCCCCCAGATGGCCATGGTCCCGGGAATGACCACGAATGCCGCCAGGGTGAGCCTGGGAGAGATGGCCACCATGAGGGCCGTCGCCGCCAGAAACTCGAAGACCGACGAGACCACCCTCGTGAGCTGATTGGTCACCAGGCTGCGGAGCTGCTCCACGTCGTGGGTGAGCCGGGAGATGATCTGCCCCATCCGGGTGCGGCCGAAAAAAGCCAGGTCCAGTTCCAGGAGGTGATCGTACACCTGGTCCCGGAGGTCGCGGTTCACGGCCTGCTCCACCCGGGCCACCAGGTACGCCCGGACGAAGTCGAAGACGTTCTTGACGAGGAAGACCACGAGGATGAAGAAGATGATGCCCCGGACCGCGTCCTGGGGGTCGCCGGTCATGTCGACGAAGCGGCCGACCGTCTGGTCCATGAGGACGTCGATGAGGTCGTTCCCGGTGGCCGGGTCGGCGGTGGCCGTCGCGTCGGCACCGACAGCGCCGGCATCGGGCCCACCGGCGCCGCCATCCGGGCCGCCCGCTCCGACTCCGGCGCCTTCCACGTCTTCCGCGCCCTCTCCCCCCTCCTGAGCCTCCCCCCGTCGATTGAAGAGGGTCTGGAGGAAGGGGATGATGAGGGCCAGGGAGAAGGCGTCGAGAGCGGCGAACCCCACCATGGCCACGACCGCCGTCACGAAGACGGCCAGG
>JBKHJU010000157.1:0-5570 GCA_046537985.1 Longimicrobiales bacterium | reverse complement strand
CCGCGCCACCCGGCCGCGACCCGCGCCCAGAGCGTGGCGCAGGGCGAGCTCCCTGGAGCGGGAGTCCGTGCGAACGAGCAGAAGGTTCGCCACGTTCGCGCACGCCAGGAGGAGAAGGAGGGCCACTGCGCCCAACAGCACCAGCATCGGGGTGCGCACGTGCCGGGTCAGGAAGTCCCGCATGGGCATGAAGCCGGCACCCATCACCCGATTCGTCTCGGGATGGTCTTCCTGGAGGCGGGCGACCACGGCCTGGAGCTGGGCGTCCGCCTCCTCGTGGCTCACGCCCGACTCCAGGCGGGCCACGGCCCGGACATAGTGAGCGCGCCGGAACCACGCCTCGGCCCGGGCGGATGGCTCCCACCCGTAGGGATACCAGAGCTGGGTGGCGTCGTGGGGAAAGCTGAAGCCCTCGGGCATCACTCCCACGACTTCGCGGGGGGCGTCCTCCAGATCGTCGCTGCCGAGGTCGATGGTGGACCCGATGACATCCGGATCCGCGCCGAACCGACTCACCCAGAGGCCGTGGCTGAGAACCACGACGTCGTCCGATCCGGCCCAGGTCTCCTCCCAGGTGAATCCCCGACCGAGGTGAGGGCGAACGCCCAGCACGGCGAAGAAGTTGCCGGTAACCGGCGTTCCGCCCACGAGGAGCGGGTCCTCCCGGTCCCTCATGGCGAGGTCCTCCACCCCGCCCTCCCGGTACGCGGCCACGTCCCGGAAGGCGCCCACCCCGTCCCGCCAGTCCAGGACGTTGGCCGGGGCCGCCGTGACGTCGGTCCAGCCGAATTCGGGATTGGTCTCGTAGAGGACCACCAGCCGGTCCGGATCCTCGAACGGAAGGGGGCGGAAGAAGAAGGCGTTGGTCGCGGAGAAGACGGCCGTGGTCGCGCCGATGCCCAGGGCGAGGACGGAGACGGCCGCCAGGGTGAAGGCCGGTGAGCGACGCACCGCACGCACGGCGAATCGAAGATCCTGCCCGAGGCTCGCGAACATATCGACCCCTCCGATCGACCTTACCGTAGGCATCCGACCGACGAACGGTTCGACTGGCCGCAGGCCCCGTCTCCTGGACACGATGGGAAGTTGCGTGCCACGGGGACGTCAGTCCCATAAGTGGCGCTCTCACAAGGAGTTGAGCGATTTACGACTCGGCGGGAAACTGTCGTTGACAGTTCGCGTCCGAACGGGCGTGTCCACTCGCGGACGCTCCGGGTTCGCCTCGGGGGACGGCCGGACGACGGCCGATGGGGGGACCTGGATCCGGACACCGGCCGTATCGCCGGTGCGGAATCTTACTACGCGCGAACGGCGTTCATGGGGGCGAGCCACCCTACGCGTCCACGAGCTCTCAGGGGCCAGGACGGAACGCGAGGGAGCGTTCATCCGTGGGATCCTCACTTCGCCTCCGGGTAACAAGTTCTCCCCGCCGAGGGAGGTCCGTCGTCATGAGCCGTCCTCGGCGGCCGGTGAACTGGAGATGCGAAAACGCGGGTCAGAAAGGAGCGTCCGTGCCGAAGCCCGTCGCCTGGGTCACCGACGAGAACATGGCCCTCCTCACCGACCAGTACGAGCTCACCATGCTCCAGGCGTACTGGCGGGAGGAGATGTTCGACACCTCCGTGTTCAGCCTCTTCGTGCGCCGGCTTCCGCCGGGACGCAACTACCTCCTGGCGTGCGGCCTCGACGACGTCCTCGACTATCTGGAGAGTCTTCACTTCACGGACACGGCCCTGGAGTATCTGGGCACCTTCGACGAGTTCACCGACGGATTCCTCGAGTGGCTGGCCGACCTCCGCTTCACCGGAGACGTCTACGCCGTTCCCGAGGGCACGCCCGTCTTTCCCGACGAGCCCCTGCTCGAGGTCGAGGCGCCCCTGCCCGAGGCCCAGCTCGCCGAGACCTACATCATGAATCAGGTGCACCTCCAGACCGTCCTGGCCTCGAAGGCGGCCCGGGTGGTGGAGGCGGCCCGGGGCCGGGCCGTGGTGGATTTCGGGCTGCGGCGGATGCACGGGACCGACGCCGGCCTGAAGGCCGCCCGGGCGTTCCACGTCGCGGGAGTAGCCGCCACCAGCAACGTCCTGGCCGGACAGGTCTACGGCGTATCCGTCACCGGCACCATGGCCCACAGCTACATCCAGGCCCACGACGACGAGAAGGAAGCCTTCCGGACCTTCATGGAGCTCTATCCCGAGACCGTTCTCCTGGTTGACACCTACGATACCCTGGACGGCGTCCGAACCGTGACGGAGCTCGCCGAGGAGTGCGGCGACGACTTCACCGCCCGGGCGATCCGCCTCGACTCCGGGGATCTGGGAGAGCTCGCGAAGAAGTCCCGGAGGATCCTGGACGACGCCGGGCTGGACGACGTGGAGATCTTCGCGAGCGGCGGTCTCGACGAGCACGAGATCGAGGAGCTTCTGGACGGCGGAGCTCCCATCGACGGATTCGGCGTGGGAACGGGGATGGGCGTCTCCCGGGATGCGCCCGCGCTGGACATCGCCTACAAGCTCACGTCCTACGGAGGAGCGGGGAGGCTCAAGCTCTCCCCCGGAAAGAAGATCCTGCCGGGCCGGAAGCAGATCCATCGGATCGAAGAAGACGGCATCGCGGTGCGGGACGTCCTGGCTCGAGCCGAGCCCGGGGCGACGGGAGCCGCAGGGTCCCAATCGGGAGATTCCGCGGAGGGCGCCGGGGGAGCCTCCGGAGGCGAGGGCCCCGCGCAGCCCCGTGCCACCGGGGAGGGTCGCCCGCTCCTTCGAAAGGTGATGGCGGGGGGAGAGCGGACGGCGGCCGGACGGGAGTCCCTGGAGGGCGCACGGCAGCGGGCGCGTGACGAGATCGATCGGTTGCCCGAGCGGATCCGCTCCATCGAAGACGCCGATCCACCGTACCCGGTGGAGATCTCGGACGAGCTCCGGGAATATCAGGAGCGGGTGATCGAAGAAGTGGAGCCAGAGCACGCCGAATGGCGGTCCTGGCCGTAGCGGAGTCGAGACTCGAAGATCGAGGGCGGAAGACATGACCGCAGAAGACAGCGATCGCGACCATTCCGACCGGCGGGTGGACCGGGAGCGCTCCGCCCTCGTGCTCGTGGACCTCCAGCCCGACTTCCTTCCGGGGGGCGCCCTCCCGGTCAAGGACGGCGACGCGATCCTGTCCGGGATCCGGGAGCTGATGGAGTCGGACCTGTTCGCCGTGCAGGTGGCGACCCAGGACTGGCACCCTGCGGATCACGTCTCCTTCGCCAGCAACCACGAGGGCGGAAAGCCCATGGACGTCATCGAGCTCCACGGGCACGCCCAGACCCTCTGGCCCGACCACTGCGTCCAGGGGACGGACGGCGCCGAGCTCCACCCCGATCTCCCGTGGGAGAGCGTGTCGGTCATCGTCCGGAAGGGAGCCGCGGTCGATTCGGACTCGTACAGCGGGTTCCGTAACAACTGGAACGCCGACGGCGAGCGCCCTCCCACGGGCCTGGCCGGCTATCTCCGGGAGCGGGAGATCGAGTCCCTCTATCTCTGCGGACTGGCCCGGGACGTCTGCGTCAAGTGGACCGCCGAGGACGGGGGCGATGCGGGCTTCGAGGTCCGCTTCCTCTGGGATCTGACCCGAAGCGTGGACCCCTCGGCCGACGACGAGCTCGCCGAGGACCTGGAGGAGCAGGGGGTCCACGTCATCGAGTCCGGGGACCTGCGGGCGTGAACCGAGTCCCCGAGCAGTCGCACTCCGGTCCGGGAACGGAGGGATCCGATCCGGGACCCGAAGGATCCGGCTTGGGCGGCCAGGGGCGGGGTGGAAACGCGGAGCACGGCCTCGCCCCCGACGACCCCGGGGATCTGTGGCGGATCCTCGACGTCGTCTCCGACGCCTTCCTCCTGGTCGACCGATCGTGGCGGGTCACCCACATCAATCACGGCGGCCGGAGGATGTTGGGCCGGATCGGTCTCGATCCGGAGAAGATCCTGGGCGGGACCCTATGGGAAGAGGTTCCGTCGGACCCGAACGGACCCGGTGGCACGGTGCTCCGGCGGGCCATGGAGAACGGCTCCGTGGAGTCGGAAGAGGCCTACTACGCACCCCTCGACGCCTGGTTCGAGGTGACGGCGTTTCCCTACGGCGGCGAGGACGAGGGCCTCGTCGTCCTCCTCAGCGACATCACCGGCGAGCGGGAGACGGCGACCGCCCTTCGGGCCGTGGAGGGCCGCCACCGTGCCATGGTCGAGCACGCCCCCCATGCGATCATCGTCCTGGACGTGGAGTCCGAGACCGTGATCGACTTCAACCAGCGGGCCCTGGAGCTCTACGATCGGACCGAGGAGGAGCTCAAGGACTCCCCGCCCTATGAGTTCAGCCCCGAGCGGCAGCCCGACGGGCGTCGGTCCGTGGACGCCGCACGAGCTTACATCCGGCAGGCTCTGAACGGCGAGGTTCCCGTCTTCGAGTGGATCCACCTCCGACCCGACGGCGAAGAGGTCGTCACCGAGATCCGCCTGGCCCGGATCCCGCCAAAGGACGCCGAGCTGATCCAGGCGAGCGTCCTCGACATCACCGATCGCCGCCGGGCCGAGGATGCTCTCCGGGAGAGGGAGGAGCTCTACCGGGCCCTCTTCGAGCAGGACGTGGTGGGGAATTTCGTGACCTCGGCCGAGGGCGAGCTGTTGGCGTGCAATCGCGCCTTCGCCGAGATCTTCGAGCTCGGGTCTCCCGAGGAGGCCGTGGGGAGCAGCGTCGAAGGACTTCACATCTCCTCCCGGGGCCGAAATCACATCGTCAGCATCATCGAGACCGAGGGGAGGCTGGACTACTACGAGTTCGAGGGGCGAAGCGCCTCTGGAGCCCCCCTCCACCTGGTGGCCAACGCTCGGGGCGTCTTCGACGACGACGGCCGCTTGCGGGAGATCCGGGGCCACGTGGTGGACATGACCGACCGGCGCCGTCTGGAGGACCAGCTCCAGCGAGCCCAGCGAATGGAGGCCATCGGTCGCCTGGCCGGAGGCATCGCCCACGACTTCAACAACCTCCTGACGACTGTGACGGGCCACACGGACCTGGTGCTCTCGGATTCCCGTCTCCCCGACGATCTCCGGGACGACCTCTCCAGGATCAAGATGGCCGCGGGGCGGGCGGCCCGGCTGACCGGCCAGCTGATAGCGTTCAGCCGAAGGGACGCCGTGGAGGTCTCACGAGTGGACCTGAACGAGGTGGTCTCCGAGGTCGTGGCCATGCTCCGGCGCGTCATCGGCGAGGACGTCCGCCTCGAGATCGACCGGGAGGAGCAGCTCTCGCCCGTGAGCGCCGACCCCACCCAGATGGAGCAGGTTCTCATGAACCTGGCCGTGAACGCCCGGGACGCCATGGTGCGCGGAGGATGGCTCGAGATCCGCACCCGGAACGTCGAGGTTCCGGCGGACGGGGAAGCCCCGCCCGAGCTCGATCCCGGCCGATACGCCGTCCTGGAGGTGGAGGATTCCGGGGAAGGGATCCCCGAGGACCGCCTCGGTCGGATCTTCGAGCCCTTCTACAGCACCAAGGGCCCCGGAAAGGGGAGCGGCCTCGGCCTGGCC
>JBKHJU010000156.1:0-5571 GCA_046537985.1 Longimicrobiales bacterium | reverse complement strand
TGGTGGCGGAGTGTGAGTCCCGGGCGCCCGGCGAGATCACCGAATCGGTGGATCACGTCGCCGAGGGGGTGATCCGGGACCGGGCCGGAGAGGTGGTGGCCGTGGTAGAGGCGACCTGGCGATTGGGGTCCGTCTGACGTCCCGTCTCCGGAGCCGCTCCCGTGGACCTGGGGATCTCGACTCGCCCGGCCGTCGTATGATTCTTGACGGCGTGATCCGGCGCCGTTGCACGTGTCGCCACGGAACCCCGTTGGGTATCTTGGCGCTCCGTATCTCCATGATCCGTTTCGGGAGTCGCATGCACACCGAGCCGCCGTACCCGAAGTCGCCCATGGCCCCCCTTGCACAAATCGCACCCCTGGCACAAATGGCACCCGGGGCACAAGTCGCACCCCTGGGGCGTCATGTCGTTCTCGGGGCGGTCCTCCTCCTGGTGGCGGCTTCGGCGGTCCCGCCGCTGACCGCCCAGCAGCCCGTCCCGGCCGACTCGGCACCCGAGGCCGCGGCAGCCGAAGAGACGACCTTCCAGGAACCCGCCCCTCCTCCGAATCTCGCTGCGACGGAGACCGCCCGCTCACGGGATTGCGTGCCCGTGATCGCCCGGCTCGAGGCCGTCTCGGGCGAGCTCGCTCCCCGGACGACGAGGGCCGACCGGATCAGGGCGCTCTACAACGCCGTGAGCGCCGAGGATTCCCTCCGGGTCACTCCCCTGGTCGAGGACGATCCCCTGGAGCGCGCCGTGGGGGAGTGGTTCCGGACGGACCACGAGCTCGCCGTCCGGTATCTCGAGACCGAGGAGGAGGCGGTCCGTGAGGATCGACAGGCGCGGCGCGAGGCGATGCTGGAGCGCCTGGAGCAGGAGTTCGATGAGGTGAGCCGGGAGAGGGAGGAGATCCTGGAGTCGACGTCCGACCTCCAGCAGGGGATCCAGAGCTGCCAGGGGCGCATCTTCGTTCGGAGCGCGGTGCTGGAGGCGTGCCCGGGAGCCGACGGGACGACGAACCCCCTGTGCGAGGCTGCTCGAGACACGGCAGAGGCGGCCCGCTTCCAGTTCGTGGAGGACGCCACGGACCTGTGGGACATCGAGCAGCTCCGCCCCTGGAGCGAGGCGGCCCGGCTCCAGCCGACGCCCGACGGAGGATTGGCCGGAGCCCGGACGGCCGCCCTGGCCCGGAGGGGGAACATCCGGTTCGTGGTGGCGCTCGAGCCCCGTTTCCAGCACCGGGACAGCCTCTCGGCGGAGCAGGTGGAAGGCCTGGACGCCCATCTCGACTCCCTGGGCTTCACCTTCGAGCATCCCGATTTCGTCATGTCTCCGACTCTGGGATTCGAGCTGGACGTGCCCGGAAGGCTCGGGAGCGAGACCGAGTACGTTCTCCACCTCGGCGATCTCTCGAACCCGGAGCGGGACGTGCTCCAGAGGATCCCGGTCCCGGATCGGTGGCCCGTCGGCGGCGCCTTCGCGCCCAGCGAGGAAGCCCTGGTGCGTCTCGTTCGGGGAGATCCGGTGAGCATCACCGCCGTGAGGGCTCCCGAGGACGGGGGAGAGGAGGAAGCGGTCTTCAGCATCGGGCTCACCAACGTGCAGCAGTCCACCCGGGTGAACGCCCTGCTGGAGTATATGATGAGCGGGCGGCTCGGCGAGGACCTGGCTGAGCTGGTTCCGCCGGAGGGGGAGGGGGGGAGCGAGGACGAGGAAGAGGACGGTGACGGCGGGGGTGGAGGAGGCGCGGGCCCGAATGAGTGAGCGCCTGCCGGTCGTTCTCGACGAAGACCGGTAAGGGAGCTCGTGGCGGGCTCGGCTCGCGATGCCCGCCACGCCGACGTGGAGCGCCGAGAGGTGGCCCGGTTTCACATCTTCGACCAGGTATTCGACGTGATCCGGGGGTCGACCGGGTTCGGTGAAGTCGAGCTTCTCCACCATGCCCGGAATCCCGGCGGGCCCTGGGCCGACGGCCTCGGCACCGCTCGTGCCGTGGCTCCTTCCTCCCCCCATTCCTCCACCCATGTCATGAAGGGGATCTCCTCTCGCTGGCGCCGCTCCGGGCGCGGTCGAGGCGGGGGATCGATCTCGTGGATCGTGGTCGCGCCTGGAGCGTAGACCATCGTGCAGACGGGAGGGCTCGCTCGGTGTCGGGCGGCGCGCCCAGCGAGTGTCTGCGAGGACCGGGCCCTGCCCAAGCGGAGGAGGAAGGAAGATGGCGACGAGACCCGAAGTCGGGGCCCGGGACCGCTCGGAAGAGCGTGCCCGCATGGTGGAGCGTCAGATCGCGGCACGGGGGATCCGGGATCAGCTCGTTCTCGACGCCATGCGGGAGGTTCCTCGGGAGCGCTTCGTCTCGCCCGAGGTGGCCGACCTGGCCTACGAGGATCGCCCGCTGCCCATTCCGGAAGGCCAGACCATCTCCCAGCCGTACATCGTGGCCCTCATGCTGGAGGCCGCGGACCTGGAGCCGGCGGATCGGGTCCTGGAGGTGGGGACGGGTTCGGGGTACGCAGCCGCGGTCATGAGCCGGATCGCCGACGAGGTCTACAGCGTCGAGCGGCACGAGGCCCTGGCGGAGCTGGCCCGGGGCCGGTTCGAGGATCTGGGCTACGACAACATCGAGGTGCTGGTGGGAGACGGCACCCTGGGCTGGCGCGAGCATGCCCCCTACGACGCCATCGTCGTGGCGGCGGGCGGCCCGGACGTCGTCCCTCCGGCCCTCGAGGAGCAGCTCGCCCCCGGCGGCGTCCTCGTCATCCCCAAGGGGGCCACCCTCCAGGGTCAGGACCTGGTCCGGATCCGCCGGTCGGGCGATGGGATGTCCTTCGAAGAGGAGAGTCTGGGGGCCGTGCGCTTCGTGCCGCTGGTGGGGAGGGCCGGCTGGGGAGAGGCCGGCTCTCAGCCGCGCTCGACGGGAGGCGGGCCGAGCCGGGACCGAGGCGGCCGGAGCCCGGAAGGAGCCGGCACGAAGTCCTCGACATCCACGGAGGCTCCTGCCTCCGGGCCGGGTCGGGCTACGCACGGAAAGTCCCGGGAGCTGTCCGACGTCGTCGCCGACTCGTCGGAGGCCTTCGACGACCTGGATTCCGTCGACCTCGACACCCTCCTGGATCGGATCGGAGACGCCCGCCTCGTCCTCCTGGGCGAGGCCAGCCACGGAACCTCCGAATTCTACCGGATGCGGGCCCGTATCACCCGGGAGCTCATCGAGAGGAAGGACTTCGACTTCGTCGCCGCCGAGGCCGACTGGCCCGACGCCGCCGAGCTCGACGCCTACGTCCGGCACCATCCGAAGGAGCGTCCCCACAAGAAGCCCTTTCAGCGCTTTCCGCGATGGATGTGGGCCAACACCGACGTCCTCGAGTTCGTCCACTGGCTCCGGGCCTTCAACGAGCCCCGCCGGAACGGGAGCCCGGAAGCGCTCGTGGGGTTTCACGGCATGGACCTCTACTCCATGCACGCCTCCATGGAAGCCGTCATCCATTACCTGGAGGACGTGGATCCGGAGGCCGCCGAGGTGGCCCGGGAGCGGTACGGGTGCCTGGCTCCGTGGCAGAACGACCCGGTGCTGTACGGGCGAGCGGTGCTGAGCGGGCGCTTCGACGAGTGCGAGGACGAGGTCATGGCCATGCTCCGGGATCTGCTCGAGGCACGGATGAGCTACATCCGGAGGGACGGGAACCGCTTCGTCGACGCCATCCAGAACGCCCGCCTCGTGGCCAACGCCGAGCGCTACTACAGGTCCATGTATCGGGGCTCGGTCTCGTCCTGGAACCTCCGGGACCAGCACATGTTCGAGACCCTGGAGCTGCTCTTGAGCGTGTACGGGGCGGGCTCCAGGGGCGTCGTCTGGGCCCACAACTCCCACCTGGGCAACGCCGCCCACACGGAGATGGGGGAGCGCGGCGAGCACAACGTGGGCCAGCTCTGCCGCGAGGAGTTCGGCGACGACGCCTACCTGGTGGGCTTCGGCACCCACACGGGCACCGTGGCTGCGGCGTCCGACTGGGACGAGCCCATGGAGGTGATGGAGGTCCAGGCCTCCCATCCCCGGAGCTACGAGCGCGTGGGCCACGACTCCGGGGTCGAGCGTTTCCTGCTTCCGTTGAGGAATCCCGACGACCCCGAGCTGCGCACCCGTCTGGAAGAGATGCGCCTGGAGCGGGCCATCGGGGTCATCTACCGCCCCCGCACCGAGCTCCAGAGCCACTATTTCCGGGCTTCTCTCCCGAATCAGTTCGACGAGTGGATCTGGTTCGACGAGAGCGAGGCCGTCACCCCCATCGGCGAGAAGGCGGCCGAAGAGCTGGAGGAGATGGGGCTGCCGGATACGTATCCGTTCGGCGTGTAGAGACGGGGCCTCGCTCGATCCCCGGTTCTCTCGCCCGCCCGCCGAGGCGGTGGCGGGCTCGACTCTCGGGGATTCCTTCTACCAATCCCCTCCCGGATACGGCGTCTGGTCCCACCAGACCACGTCGGGACGCTGCACCCATAGGATTCCTCGAACCACGCGCTCCGGATCGTCGCGAAATCCCTGGAGGGTCTCCAGGGCCCGAGCTCGATCGATGAGACCGGGATCCCGGCCTTCCAGCGCCTCCCGGGCCCCTTCGATGGCAGCCTGGGCCCGGGCCTGGTCGTCGGTCTGCCGCTCCTCGGGATCGGGTCGGGTGCCTTCCGGTGGCGGGAGGGCGTCGGGCTCCGACGACTCGGCCCGGGTCAGCATACCGGCGTCGAACTCGATACTGTCCAGGGCTTCCACCTCTTCCGCATCCCGGTCGTCGACGATTGCGAGCTCGACCAGGAGGGAATCCAGGCCCCGCTGGGCCAGGGCCAGATTCCACCGGGCGTTCTCGTCGTCCGAATCCCGGAGGAGGGCTTCGCGGTTGTGGGTCACGGCGGCCGACGCGAAGAGGAACGCCGAGTCGAGACGCATGGAGGGCTCCAGCCTTCCCAGATGGTGGGCGCCCAGGTTGTAGTGTGCCCGCTGGAGAGCCGTGGAATCCCGGGTGCCGAGTGCGTCCTTCGATTCGAGGGCCTCGCCCCGGGCCAGGGCACCCTCCAGGTAGGATACGGCAGCTGTCACGGGCGCTGCGAGCATCCCGGGTGCCGTGTCGGAGGTCCCCGTCTCCGGACTCCTGCGGATCGAGCCTCCCCCTTCAGGCTCGGCCCCCGCTCGAAGGGCCGCGGTCCCCAGGTTGTAGAGCTCGACGAGGGCCGACGGATCCGGGGAGTCCGACGGATCCGAACGCTCCGACACGCCCGGCCCGGTGTTCGACGGCTCGGATCCGGTGGTCCTCGGCCCCTCGGCTCCGCTCCCGACGTCCCCCCCGGCTCCGGAGACCGGGTAGGCGGATCCGAGGAGCGAGCGATACACCTCCGCGGCTTCGGTCGCCTCACCCGCCCGGAAGAGGCGGTTGCCCCGCTCCAGGGTCGCCTGGTCCCGGGCGAGGAAGACTCCGGCCAGCGCCAGGGGCACGACGATCCAGCCGAGGACGGCCCACTTCCGTCCGGGGGTCCGTCGCCGGGTCACGACGTCCTCCCGGAGCGGCTCGGCGCGGACGTCCTCGCGGTCGAAGTAGTAGTCG
>JBKHJU010000155.1:0-5575 GCA_046537985.1 Longimicrobiales bacterium | reverse complement strand
CCGTGCAGGAGGTGATCCGACGTGCGGGGGTGGGGGCGGGCTCCTTCTACGCCCGCTTCGACGGTCGGGAATCCCTGATTCGCTATCTCCACGAGGCGGAGTGGGGCGAAGGCGGGCGGTGGTGGCGGGAATATCTCGATCCTGCCCGATGGGAGGGTTGGTCCCTCCCGGCCCTAGTGGGAGAGATCGTCCGGGTGCTGGTCCGCACCCACTTCGCCCGGGAACCGACTCTTCGGGCCCTCTGGACCCGAGCAGTGGCTCGACCGGCCGACGGAATCATGGAGCGAACAGCCGAGTGGGACGCCGGTTTCGTGGAGGCGGTGGCCCGCCTCGTTGGAGACCGGAGCGAGGAGATCGGCCACCCCGGCCCGGAGCGGGCGGCCCGGCTGGCCGCATTCCAGCTCCTGACCCACCTGCGGGGCCACCTCTTCTTCCCCGACAGCCTGGTGCTCGACGGCCACTTTCCTCTGGAGGAGCTGATCCTCGAGCTCACCCGCGCGGTTCTGGGCTACCTCCAGGCCGACGGAGCGCCGGCGTCGTATGGTGCGCTGGTCAGGGCGTCGGCTCGACCTCACGCCCGAGCATGAGCCGTTTCCTCTCCTCGCCCCACCGGTAGCCCCCGACCTCACCGCTCTCCCGGATGACCCGGTGGCAGGGAATCAAATAGGCCACCGGATTCCGGGCCACCGCCCCTCCCACGGCTCGTGCCGAACCGGCTCGCTTCAGGAGCTGGGCGAGTCGGCCGTAGCTGGTGACGTGCCCGGGAGGAATCCGGAGCAGGGCACGCCATACCTGGATCTGGAAGTTGGTCCCCCTGAGGTGCAAGGAGATCGGGGCATCCGCGCCTCCCTCTCTGTCCTCTACGTCAACGTCGAAGGCCCGGCGGGCAAAGGCTCCCGTCGCCTCTGGGGCGCCGACCAGGGCCGCCTCGGGCCAGAGATCGGTCAGCTCCTGACGAACCGACCGCTCGGCTTCCCCACGTCCCCGGTCACCTTCGGCCGGAAGGAACGCCAGGAAGCAGATCCCCCGATCGGTGGCGGCGACGAAAGCCTCTCCGAATGGCGACGGGTGCACGCCGGTGTGAATCGTCAGCCCCGCTCCCCGGCTTCGGACCTGTCCCGGGGTCACCGACTCCACCGTCACGAAGTGGTCGTGGAGCCGACTTCCTCCGGAGAGCCCGGAGCGGAAGGCGGCGTCCAGCACGGATTCGGAGTCCCGAAGCAGTCCTCTCGCCCTTTCCACGGTCAGGTGCTGGAGGAAGCGCTTCGGCGTGGTCCCGACCCACCGGCTGAAGAGGCGGTGGAAGTGGTACTTGCTGAGGCCGACGTGGTCGGCTACGGCCCCCAGCTCCGGCTGGCTCTCGCGATGCCGATCCAGGAAACGAATCGCCCTTTCGACCCTTCGGTAGTCCAGAGCGTCCTGAAACTTCGTCGAAGCCTCCGTCGAAGCCCCCGTCGAAGCGTCTCCCGCGATGCCGCTCATCCCCTGCGCCTCCCCTGGCTGGAATCGGTCGTTCGCCCACCCGACACTTCGAATCTGAAGCCCGTGGCAGAGCCCGTCGACCCGAATCTTGCGGTGGGCAGGTCCGGGCACCGGAGAATGACCAGACCGCCCCGCCGTCCAAGAGGTCCCGCCTCGCTGCTGAGAAGGAGGCGCCCGTCCGGAAGGAAGGCCACCGCCTCGCCCTGTGCTTCCCGGAGGGATCGGAGAACGACCTCGCCCCCCCGAATCGGCGTCAGGCGACCGTCCTCCACGCCGTAGAAATGAAGGGTCTCGTAGGTGCGGACGGCGACGAGGCGTCCACCGGGGTCGGCTGCGGCCCCGGTCACGTACCGGGGCAGGAAGGGCGGGTCCGACGTGAGAGCCTGCACCCTTTCGACGGTCACTCGCTCATTGGGACGCAGGGGACGAGGGTAGCGGTACACCGTGACGGGTCGGCTCCGACCCTTGGACACCAGGTGGATCCGCTCTCCGGGAAGGACGAAGAGAGCCTCCACGTCGGTGGGCCCTTCGGGAAAGCGGATGGGAAGCGGCGTGGCGGCCACCGGGCCGATTCCCGGCTCGGGCTCCGGAAAGCGATAGATGACGGCGTCCTCTCGCCGCTCCTCGTTGTCCCCCACGTCCGCCACGTACAGGCACCGTCCCTCGGGGCAAGGGGCCCGCTCCATGGCCTCCAGATCCCGGGGTTGGGCCTGCGGCGTGGCAATCCGAACGGAGTCGGAGACGGAGCCGTCGAGGGCTACCCGGTAGAGGATCGGCTCGGAGCCGGAATCGTTGTGGGTCCAGAAGGTGATGGAGTCGAGGTCTCCAGCGGGAGCGAGACCACTCGATTCTCCAAGCCCGGAGGCAAGGGGAGATGCCCTTCGGTCCGGAATGCACCCGGTGGACCCGGCCGTGTTCCAGGCGCACCCCGAAAGGATGAAGGCCATCAGAGCTGCGACGAAGGTGAGCCGGCGCGAAGCCGCCGGCCCCCGGCTCATGGGCTCGACCCTTCCTGCTCCGCTCCTCCGGGCCCCGGTGCCTCCGGGTTGGGAGCACTCTCGTCCGGATCTCCCGGGCTCGGCCCCTCCAGTCCCCGCTCGTCGAGCATCTGGTTGAAGACATCGCGGAAGACTTCGGGCGGCCGGTTCCCCTGGATCGGCACACCGTCCACCATGAAGGTTGGCGTGCCCCGGATCCCGATCTGCTGGCCGACCTCGATGTTCTGCTGCAGCTGAGCGTCTCTTCGGCCCTCTTCGAGGCAGGACGTGAATCGCTCCAAGTCCAACCCCTCGTCTTCGGCGTATCCGAGAATGAGCTCCCGGGTGTTGTCGGCTTCGAGCCAGTTGGGTTGCTCCTCGAAGATCCGGTCCCTCATCCGGGGGAAGGCGTCCTGCTCGATGGCGCACTCCCCGGCCCGAGCCGCTTCCAACGAGTTCGGAAAGGTGCCCAGCACGAAGGGGACGTACTTCCACAGCACCGTTCCCGTCTCCACCCACTCGTCCCGGACGGCGGGATAGGACTCGAGGTGGAACTCCCGGCAGTGGGGGCACGCGAAGTCGCTGAACTCGGCGACCCGGATCGGAGCATCCGGGTCGCCTTCGTTGTGGCCCAGCTCCGTGATGTTGAAGCGGAGAGGGGCCTCTTCCTGGGTCCCGGTGGCGGCGCCTTCCGGGGAGCCCTCACTCCCCGATCCCGCACCGCCCCCTTCCCCGCCGGAGCCTCCCCCGCACGCCGCGAGGCCCAAAATCACGGCCGCGACGAAGGGGGCGATCGAACCCCTTCCCATCCGTCGGACCGGCCGGCCCCCGCCCCCCGATTCGTCGGCTGCGAACGATCGGACACCAGATCCCATCGATCCCACGATCTCGGTCATCGCGCCTTCGGTCGCCATCGATGTCCTCCCGCTCACCGTGCCTGCCTCAGCATGTCGTCGAAGATGTTCCGGAAAACCATGGCCGGCTGGGCGCCGTGAAGAGGGAAGCCGTTGATCAGGAAGGACGGGGTTCCCCGGAGCCCGATGCGCTGTCCCACGGCGTTGTTCGCCCTCACCTGCTCTGCCGTTCCCTCCTCCTCGATGCACCGGCGTAGAGGAGCGGGATCGACTCCCGCCTCGGAGCCCACCTCGACGAACACGGAGGCCGGGTCGTCCGAATCCCGCCACGCCCCCTGGTCTTCGAAGAGGCGGTTCCGGAATTCGGGGAAGGACCGGCGCCCGTGGCGCAAGACGCACTCGCCGGCGATGGCGGCCTCCTCCCCGTTGGGGAAGATCCCGAGGACGAAGGGAATGTACTTCCATGCCACCCGATCCGTCTCCACGTACTCTTCGTGTAGCGCGGGGTAGGTGTTCAGGTGGAAGCGACGACAGAACCCGCAGCCGAAGTCGCTGAACTCGATGACCTGGATCGGGGCGTCGGGAGCACCCACGGTGTAGCCCATGTCGGTGACGTCGAACTCACCGGCGGTGACCTGGCCCTGCTCGTCGGAGCCCGATGCGCCTCCACCCGTCCCACTTCCCGCGGGAGCACCGCCGCTCCCGGATCGCGAGCCGGAGCTCCCGTCGGGTGTCGAGAGGGGGGCCGAGGAGGAGCCGGCAGCGTCCCTGGAGGCCCGGGGTTGGACCGAGCCACCGAATATGCCGCCCGTTCGACCCGTCGTGGGAGCGGCCTCGGAGCTCTCGCTCTCGTCCGCTCCGCCGCTCTCCACCCCACACGCGGAAAGGGTGACGAGGCCGAACACGAACGCCATCGCTCCCAGCGCGCGCCCGAGTACGACCACTCGTCCTCGCAGGAGCTCGACGGCTCGGGATCGCCTGGGAATCGATGAGTGGAGGAGAGGTCGGTTCATGGGCGGTGGAGGCTTGCGGATCAAGGGGACGCGACGGCGACGTACCGGCGACGGGATGGCTCGGAGGGCCGCCCCGGGGATCCTGGATTCCCGAGGCACCTGTAAGCTAAGATCCCTTCCTCTCCGAAACCACCACCGTCGCCGCGATCCTGTCGTGGACGACCCGGCGGATGGAGTCCCGGAAGGCCTGGAGGACGTCCGTACCATCGCCTCCTTCGTCCGGTCAGCTCTTGCGCAGGACCTTGACCAGGACGATGCCGGCCGCGACCCCGAGGAGAGCGGTTCCGGCCACGATCCGGGTCAGCGCATCCCTTCCCTCCTGCCGCATGGAGGCCGGATAGGGGACCCCGCCGCTCCGCTCGTGTCGGGAGTCTCCACCGTCCTCGAATCCGTCGTCCACCTCCTCCTGATCGAGCTCGACACCGCACCCGGGACAGTCCAGGGACCCCCGATCCCGGGCGGTCCGGTTCGGGTAGACGAGCTGCTCCCCGCAGTCGGGACAACCCAATCCCGATCCGGCGGGCTCCACGACCTCGTAGAGCGTCCCCTTGGAGATCCCCAGGTCGTCGGCGATCTGATTGACGCTTCGGTCGCTACTCCAGTAAAGGCGGTTCAGCTTCTTTCGGAGAGCGGGGGATTCGCTGTCGGCTGCGGCCATGATGCCTCTCCTCCACGGCGGATCGGTTCGCGGTCCACGTCGACCCCGGTCCTTGACCCCGGTCCGGAGTACGTGCAACATAGCGTGCCGGCGCCGCTCTCGACAGTCCTAAGACCAGGTTCGACTTGGTATTCCCGCGATGATGGCCCCATGAAGATCTCCGTCTCGCACGGTCACCTCGAAGCCACGATCCGCGAGCCCGACGGTACCCCTCGGGGAGCCGCCGTGGTCTGCCATCCCCATCCCCAGCACGGGGGGACGATGCACACGAAGGCGGTATTTCGGACCGCCCAGGCCCTGAACGAGGTGGGGATCCGGGTCCTCCGCTTCAATTTCCGGGGCGTGGGAACGAGCACCGGAGAGTGGGACGGCGGCGTCGGAGAGAAGGAGGATGTCCGGGCCGCCCTGGACTGGATGGCTTCGGAAGAGCCGGACCTGCCCCTCGTCCTGGCGGGCTTCTCCTTCGGGTCCCGCATGGGTCTCGAGGTGGCCGGCCGGGACTCCCGGGTCCGGGCCCTGGTGGGGCTCGGTCTCCCCGTGGCTCACTACGACTTCGAATTTCTCCGGGACCTGGACCGCCCACTCCTGGTG
>JBKHJU010000154.1:0-5585 GCA_046537985.1 Longimicrobiales bacterium | reverse complement strand
GGGTGGAGGTAGCCGCCACCGGACGACGCTGGATCCGGGCCACCCGGTCCGTCCCCTGGTCGTGGCTCGCGACGTGCCTCGGGATCGTGGCTCTCCTGGCCGTGCCCGTCGTGACCGTTCCCCTCCGTGCCCTCGGCCCCGTCGGCGAGGCCTGGAGCCACGTGTCCCGGACCCTCCTTCCGGGATATCTGGGAAACACCGCCTTCCTTCTCGTCGTCTCCGGCTCCCTGGCCCTGGTCCTCGGAGCCGGAGCCGCCTGGCTCGTCGCCCTCTGCGACTTCCCGGGACGGCGGATCTTCCGATGGGCCCTGGTCCTGCCCCTCAGCGTGCCCGCCTACATGGCGGCGTACGTCTACGCCGGAATGACGTCCGTCACCGGCCCCTTCCAGCGACTCGTGCGGGCCGTCGTCCCCGGGGCCGAGGACGCCTTCTTCTACTGGAACGTCATGCGCATCGAGGTCGTGGCCGTCCTCTTCGCCCTGGTCCTCTTTCCCTACGTCTACCTCCCCGCCCGGGCCCTCCTCGAGCATCGGGCCACCTCCGCCATCGAGGCCGCCCGGCTTCTCGGCCGGGGCCCGTTCTCGGTCTTCCGGCGCATCGCCCTTCCCCTGGCCCGGCCCGCCCTGGCCGGCGGCATCGCCCTCGTGCTCATGGAGGTGCTCAACGACTACGGGGCGGTGGCGTACTACGGCGTGCCCACCTTCACCACGGGGATCTTCCGGGCGTGGTTCTCCCTCGGAGACCTGGATTCGGCGGTCCGCCTCGCCGCCGTCCTCATGGTCGTGGTCGTGGCCGTCCTTCTCGTGGAGCGGTGGCAGAGGGGCGAGGCACGCTACGAAGGGGCCGGGGGCGAGGGCTCTCCTTCCCGGTACGCCCTCGGGGGCGCGGGAGCCGCGGGAGCCACCGCCTTCTGCGCCGTCCCGGTTCTCTTCGGTTTCGTGATCCCGGTCATGCAGCTCCTGGCGTGGGCGTGGCGCACCGCTCCGACGATGGTCGACGGGCGCTTCCTCCGCCTGACGGCGAACAGCCTGGGGCTGGCCGGGGCGGCCGGTCTCGCGGCCGTGGCCGTCGCCGTCCCCCTGGCCTACGCCGCCCGCATCGACCCCACGCCCGCCACCCGGTCCGTCGCCCGGGTCGGCCTCGCCGGATATTCGGTTCCGGGAGCGGTGATCGCCGTCGGCATGCTGACGGTCACGCTGGGCCTCGATCGAATCCTCGTCGGCGAGACGAGGCTCCTCCTGACCGGCACCGTCGGCGTCCTCGTCTTCGCCTACGTGGTCCGGTTCATGGCCGTGGCGTACCTTCCCGTCGAAGCGGGGCTGGAAAAGATCGGGGACTCCCTCACCGACGCGTCGCGAACCCTGGGGACGTCCCCTCTCGCCACCCTGATGCGCATCCACCTCCCCCTGCTCCGGGGCTCGGTCATCGCCGCCGCCACCCTCGTCGTCGTCGACGTCCTGAAGGAGCTTCCCCTGACCCTGATCCTGCGACCCTTCAACCTGGATACCCTGGCCACCCGCGCCTTCCAGCTCGCCAGCGACGAGCAGGTGGCCGAGTCGGCCCCGGCGTCCCTGGTGGTCATCGGATGCGCGGCCCTCGTGGTGCTGGTCCTCGACCGGACCCTCGACCGGAGGGGCGGATGAGGCGCGCGGACGGCGCGAACGAGGCTCCCGAAGCGGACGAGGCCCCCGGACCGGACGAGGCCCCCGACCCGAGCCGTCCGGCCGACCGGGCCTCCTCCGCCGGCCGGAACGGCGAGGGCGAGCCCCCCGACGCGAGCGGTCCGGCCGCCGCGGCCGCCCCGGCCCTGGTCCTGGAGGGCGTCCGGAAGACCTTCGCGGGAGGCGACCACCCGGCCCTCGTCGACATCGACCTTCGCGTGGATTCCAGCGAGGTGGTGGCGGTCGTCGGGGCCAGCGGGTGCGGAAAGACGACCCTGCTCCGTCTCGTGGCCGGGCTGGAGGTCCCCGACGCCGGCTCCATCCGGATCGACGGCCGGGAGGTGGCGGGAGACGAAGCCTGGGTGCAGCCCGAGGACCGGGGAGTGGGGCTGGTCTTTCAGGACTTCGCCCTCTTCCCCCACCTGAGAGTGGGCGAGAACGTGGCCTACGGCCTGAGGGGCGGCCGGCGGGAGCGACGGGAAAGGTCCGCCCGGATGCTCGAGATGGTGGGGCTGGAGGGGCTGGCGGACCGCTATCCCCACCAGCTCTCCGGCGGCCAGAAGCAGCGGGTGGCCCTGGCACGGGCCCTCGCGCCGTCTCCCCGGATCCTCCTCCTCGACGAGCCCTTCAGCAACATGGACCTTCCGCTGAAGACGAGGCTCCAGGCCCAGCTCGCCCGCCTCCTCCGGCGGACGGAGGTGCCGACCCTCGTCGTCGTCCACGACGTGGAGGACGTCGTGCCGCTGGCGGGGCGGGTCGTGGTCCTCCGAGAGGGGCGGGTCCTGACGCAGGGAACGATCCCGGGGCTGTGCCGGAACCCGGGCGACTCCTACGTCGCCGGGCTCTTCGAGCGCCTCCGCTCCCCCGCCGGAAACCGGTTCGTTTCCCCGGAGGCCGTCAGAGATCGATCCAGTGATCCACCTCGATCATGAACCGGTGCTCGCCCGGGACGTCGAAGAGGGCGCCGGCGTCCCGTGAGAAGTCGAAGAATCCGTCGGGCCCCACCCCTCGTCGAGGCGACCGTCGACGACCATCTCTCCCCGGAGGCGGGCGGCGCGCACCACCCGGTCCCCGGAGTCGGTGAGATAGTACGGAACATGTCCGCCTCGACCGCGGACCCGGGCCACCGGCTCGGGTTCCAATCCGCCCCTCCGGACCGGGCTACCTCATCCCCGAGAAGTCCGTCGGGTCCAGCCAGATTCGCTCCACCCCTTCCAGGATCGGGCCGTCGGCCACCGAGGCCTCCCGCACCTCGAGCCACTCGGGATCCGACAGGAACGCCTCCCACGCGGCCTCGCCGGCCTCCCGGCTCGGGTGGGCCAGCACGTAGACGAGGGTGTTCTCGGACAGCGGCTCGTCCTGCGGCACCCAGTAGCCGACGTTCTCCATCCCGTGCTTCTCGAAGAGAGGCCGGGTGTGATCCCGGAAGCGGGCGAGGAGAGCGTCGAGGCGTCCGGGGTGCGTGGTGTAGGTCCGCAGCTCGTAGATCTGGTTCCCCCCGGCCCGCTGGTCCGGTGCGTTCACCCGCTCCGGGTCGGGCAGGGGGATGCCCCGCTCCCGGAAGATCTCGGCCAGGAGCTCCGAGGCGTTCACCCCCGTGGGAAAGCCCGAGTAGAGGGTGACGTGGGCCACCAGCTCGGACAGATCGTCGGCGGTGAGCCCGTTGTCCAGCCCCAGCCCCATGTGGAAGCGGAGCTGGTCGGTCTGGTAGGCCGACTGGGTGGCGGCGATGGTGGCCAGGCTCCGCTCCCGGGGCGAGAGCTCCGGCCGCTCCCACGTCTCGCCGTAGACGAGATCGTCGACGAGCTCGTCCAGCCAGGGGGCGCCGGGAAAGTCGGAATCCGGGAGCGGCAGCCCCCGGGCCTCGAAGATCTCCTCCGCCACCCGTGAGGCGTTCACCCCCGCCGGAAATCCGGCGTACCAGGTCACGTGGTGGATGATCTCGGAGATCTGCTCCTGGGTCAGGCCGTTGTCGAGCCCCCGACGGATGTGGGAGTTCAGCTCGTCCGTCCGGTAGAGGGCCGTGTTGGCCGCGATGGTGATGAGGCTCCGGTCCCGGGGCGACAGCTCGGACCGTTCCCACGTCTCGGCGTAGAGGACGTCGTTCAGGAGCGCCGTGAGGTAGGGCGTCGCCTGGAGCGCTCCCGGAAACTCGGGCTCCGGATCGGAGGGCGGAGTCCGGGGCGAGGAGGGCGACGGAATCGGCAGCCCCCGCTCCTCGAACACCTCCGCCGCGACACGGGACGCGTTCACCCCCGTGGGGAACCCGGCGTACCAGAGGACGTGGGCGACGAGCTCGGCGATCTCCTCCTGGGTCACCCCGTTGTCCAACCCCCGGTTGATGTGGATGCGGAGCTCGTCGGTGGCGTAGAGCGACTGGTTGACCGCCATGGTCACCAGGCTCCGGTCCCGGGGGGAGAGCTGGGGTCGCTCCCAGAGGTTGCCGTAGAGGTAGGTGTTCCGGATCTGCCCCAGGTAGGGGGATCCGTCGTACGCTCCCGGAGGCGGGGGCGGCTGCTGGGCGACGAGGAGGGACGGGACGGCCAGCACGCCGAAGGTGAGGGCGCAGAGAGCGAGGACCAGGGTCGGTGCGACGCCGGCCGCTCGGGCGAATCCGCGCACGCGGGCGGAGGGTACGCGAGACGACGGATCGTTGGATGGAAGCATGCCGGTTCTCCTTCGGGCTGCGTGGCGCCGCTTCGGATCGGGGATCGGGGTCCCGGAAATCGTCGACCGGGCCCGGACACGGGGGACCAAATTGCGGCACGACGGCCGGATCGGAAAGGAGCCTGTCCGAGCGGTCACGGCGTCTGGTTGCGGATGCGATCGGAGAGCCGGCATCTTTCCGCGATTCCGTACCTCTCTCCTCCGGGCGGCATGAACCCCTCCTTTCTTCCGGCATTTCAGGGCATCGCCCTGGCGGTCCTGATCGCCCTCTCCCCCCTCACCCTCCAGGGACAGGTCGCCGCCCCCCCGACGGGCGAGCCGGGCTTCGACCCGACCGAGCGCCGAACCGGCGAGCTCGGCGACGCCGAAGCCCGGGAGCTGGGCCTCCTCCCGGGCCGCCCCACCGTCCGTCCCCTCCGGGCGGACGAGTCCCCCGACATCGACGGGAGCCTGGACGATCCGGTCTGGGAGCGGGCGGCGAAGATCACGAGCTTCGTCCAGCAGGCTCCCCTGGACGGGGCCCCGGCCACCGAGGACACGGAAGTCTGGCTGGCCTACGACGACGACCACCTCTACGTGGCCTTTCACGTCCGCTACGAGGACCCGTCCATCATGCGGGCCAGCCGGGTGGACCGGGACCGGGCGTTCCCGGACGACCTGATGACCATCTACCTGGACACCTTCCTGGACCAGCAGAGGGCGTACGACTTCGACATCAACGCCTACAACGTCCAGGGGGACGGGATCATCAGCGCCACCGCAGGAGGTGGGGGAGGCGGTGGAGCGATTCCCCGGGCCGACCGTTCCTGGGACGCCCTCTTCGATTCGGGCGCCCGGATCGTTCCCGACGGATTCACGGCCGAGATGGCCATCCCCTTCAAGAGCCTCCGCTATCCCCAGCGGCCCGAAGGCGAGCCCCATCGATGGGGCTTCCAGATCGTTCGCGAGATCAAGGGCAAGGCCCAGGAGAACGACGTGTGGGCCCCCGTCTCCCGGGACCGGTCGAGCTTCTACGCCCAGATGGGGCTGCTGGAAGGGATGACGGACCTGTCCACGAGCCGGAATCTCGAGATCCTCCCCACCTTCACGGCCATCCAGTTCGGGGAGATCGACCCGACTCTGCCGTCGGGGCCGGGCTTCGAGAACCGGAGCGTGGATCCCGATGCCGGGATGAACGTGAAGTACGGGCTGACTTCGAACCTAACGGCGGATTTCACGGTGAATCCCGACTTCTCGCAAATCGAGTCGGACCGGCCC
>JBKHJU010000153.1:0-5594 GCA_046537985.1 Longimicrobiales bacterium | reverse complement strand
CTCCGACGGTGAGCGGCCCGAGGCAGCCGCCGGTGGGGCAGGCGACGATCGCCGCGGCCGTGACCCTGGCCGCCCTCGCCGTCGGGCCCGGAATCGGTGCGAGATCCGACGTCGAGCTCCTGGTCTTCGAGGTCACGGGCGCTCTGGCCGCCCAGGAACGGTCCTCCACCGATACGCTGCCCCCTGTGGGACGGGAGCGGGTGGATGCCCTCGAGATCGATCTCCTGGACTTCGATCCCCCCCGTGTGGAGGAGCGGACGATCGCCGGGGGGATTCCCGTCCTCTTCCTGGAGGACCGGGCGCTTCCCCTGATCGACTTCATGGTCCGATTCGAAGGGGGGTACGCCCACTTCGACCGAGAGTGGTACGCGGTGGCCACCGCCATGCCCACCCTTCTCCGGACGGGGGGAACCCGATCCCTCCTGCCCGACTCGGTGGATCTCCTCCTCGAGCACTACGCCCTCCAAACCACCTTCGGCTCGGGAGGGGGAAGCGCCTCGGGAGCGGTGAACACCCTGACCGGGAACGCGGAGGAGGCCGTCACCCTGTGGGCCGAGATGATGCGGTCTCCCCGCTTCGACTCGAGCCAGATCGAGATCTGGCGCGGGAGGACCCTGGAGAGCGTCCGGCGACGGAACGACAATCCGGGTTCGATGGCGTTCTCCCGGTTCAACCAGCTCATGTTCGGAGACCACCCCACCGGCTGGGAGATGACGGAGGCGGACGTCGCCCCGGAGCTCCTCACGCCGGAGCGATTTGAATGGCTCCACGACCGCATCTTCTGCAGACAGAACATGGCCCTGGGCGTATCGGGGGCCATCTCGTGGGAGCGCGCCGAGGCACTCCTCGAAGAGGCGTTGGCGGGCTGGCCCGACTGCCCGACCGCCCTTCCCGACGAGGACACCTCCCCGCCCCGGGACTCGGCGGGAGTCTTCCTCATTCCACGGGAGAGCCTGACCCAGAGCATCGTGGTCATGGCCGAGCCCGGAGGGGTGACCCGGGAGGACCGGGAGGCCTACCCCGCGGCCACCATCGCCAATTCCATCCTGGGGGGAAGCGGGTTCAACAGTCGCCTCATGTCCCGCATTCGGACCGATGAGGGGCTCGCGTACTCCGTCTCCTCCCTCTGGACCACCCCCACCAACGGGGAGGGGATCGTCGGTGCGGTGGCCCAGACCCGGGCGGACGCCACGAACCGGACCGTGCGTCTGATCCTGGAGGAGATGCGAAGGATGATCCAGGAAGACCCCACCCGGGACGAGGTGCAGCTCGCCATCGACCAGATCGTGAACGGGTTCGTCTTCAACTTCCAGAGCGCGGCCCAGATCGTCGCCCGCCAGCTCCTCTACCGGGCTCGGGACCTCCCTGGTGACTGGCTGGAGCAGTACGTGGACGCCATACAGCGGGTCGGGCCCGGGGACGTCCACCGGGTGGTGGACGAGAACCTGGATCCGGAGAACATGACGATCCTCATCGTCGGCGACACGACGCGCTTCGACCCCTCGCCGGAAGCCCTGGGCCTGTCTCCGGGGGCCGTGGACGCGGTTCAGATCCTCGATCTCGGACGGTAGCCCGTGCGGGCCGTGCCTCGGCAGGAGCGCGCCGTACCCGCTACCGTCCCCGCACCCCCACGTGGATTGCGGCGACCCCGAAGGTCAGGGTCTGCCACCGGACGTCCCGGAACCCCGCCTTCTCGAACCTGCGGGCGAGCTTCGCGGGCCCGGGGAACTCCTTCACCGACTCGGGCAGATAGCGGTACGCCCAGGGATGACCCGAGACGATCCGACCCACCAGGGGGAGGATCCGGTTGAAATAGAAGAGGTAGAGAGCACGGATCAACGGATTCGTGGGCAGGGTGAACTCGAGGACCACGAGGCGCGCTCCTGGGCGGAGAACCCGGTAGAGCTCCCCCAGGCCCGCATCCAGATCCGCCAGATTCCGGATCCCGAATGCCACCAGCGCACCGTGGAAGAGGGATTCCCCCAGGGGGAGTCGGAGGGTGTCGGCGCAGAGGGGGAGGACCGGGCCGTCGAGCTTCTCCCGCCCCTCCGCCAGCATGGGCCACGCGAAGTCCGAGGCGACGATCCGACCCCGGAAGGCCCGGCGCTCCGCCAGCTCCAGGGCCAGGTCGTACGTCCCCGCGCAGGCATCCAGATAGAGGCCTCCGGGACGATCTTCCCAGCCGAGCTCGTCCACGGCCTTCCGACGCCACCGTCGATCCACGTTCATGCTGAGGACGTGGTTCAGGAGATCGTAACGGGGTGCGATCTCGGAGAAGATCTGCTGGACCTGGTCCTGCCGGGCCGCCCCCTTCCGGGGTCGTGCCTCGCCCGTGGTGGTGGGAGATGCAGCTCGTGAAGCGGTCGATGAATCGGCGGATGGGCTCGGTTCTTGGTCGGCCACGGATGGAGCGGAGGGGGGCGGTTGAATGGGCGGGGGTTCGAGTTCGGACTCGGGGGCGGCAAGCCCCCACATCGCGCGTGCTCGACGGGGCCCCGGAAGGTACCCGGCCTCTCTCGTCCCCTCAATCCCGTCCGGCGAAACTTCGACCGAAGCGGTCCCGTAGGGCGCCTCGGAGGACGCTCCCGGGAGCTCCCGTCGTTTCCGGCGCGGACGAGCGGCGGATGCTCCGCGCCTCGAGAAGGTGTCCGAAGTCCCTTGATGGAGAACCGGTGTGCGTGTTTCTTTCTCGGACGTCTGCTCGGGGGCTGCCGAGAGCTGCGTGCCGTCCCGGGCGGCGCAGAACTTCTTCGGGGACACCCGCATCCGACGGAATCCCGAACCCTCCGGAGCCGTCCCATTGGACTACTCCGACATCGACGATCGCGAGCTCGCTGCACTGGCCGCCGACGGGCGGCAGACCGCGTTTCGGGAGCTGCTCGACCGGTACGAGCGTCCCGTCTTTTCGCTCGTCTACCGCATGGTCCGGGACCGGGCCCTGGCCGAGGATCTTGCACAGGAGGCCTTCGTCCGGGCGTTCAACGCCATCGACACCTACAAGCCGTCCTACAAGTTCAGCAGCTGGCTCTTCAAGATCGCCAACAACCACACCATCGACCATCTGCGCAAGCGGAAGCTCCACACGGTGTCCATCCACGGCTCCCCCCACGCGCGAACGCAGGAAGAGGCCGAGGGCACCCGGGTCATCCTGGAGGCCACGGGTGAGAATCCGGAGGAATACGTGGAGTCCCGAGAACTGGGCTCCCAGATCGAAAAGGCCATCGGGGAGCTGCGGCCCGAATACCGGACGGCGGTTCTCCTCCGGCACGTGGAAGGTCGGAGCTACGACGAGATTGCCGAGATCATGGAGCTGCCCCTCGGGACGGTGAAGACCTATCTGCACCGTGGACGGGGCGAGCTGCGCGAGCTGCTGACGCACGTGGAGGGAGTCTGAGGACGGTGGATATTCTGAAACCCGACGTCCCCGAAATCCGTAGTGACGAGAGAAGGAAACGAGCACACCGAGAGGAATCATGAGCCACTCCGACCCACATCTCGACAGCGAGCGGATCCAGGGTTTCCTGGACCGTCGCCTCGGCTTCGAGGCGGAGGAAGCGGTCCGGTCGCACCTGTCCGGATGTGCCCGCTGTCGGGCGGAGGTGGAGGGTTGGCGAGCCCTTTTCACCCGACTTTCGGATCTGCCCGAGATCGCCCCCTCTCCCGGGTTCCGCGAGAAGGTGCTGCGAGCGGTGAAGCGCCCGTCGAGGGAGGGAGTCCTCGAGAAGATTCGTCGTGGTGTGGGCGAGCTCCTCCCGTCCTGGCTTCCCGGGGGCTCCGATTCCGAGTCGGTCCGGGACCGGCACCTGGGGCCCGGGGTCGTGCTCGGGTACCTCGACGGAGCCCTCCCGGGTCGTCGGGAGAGGGCCGTCGCCCTCCACGTGGAGAGCTGTCCCACGTGCCGGGAAGAAATGGCCCGCTGGAGCGCGTTGATCGACCGCCTCGAGTCCCTGGGTCGGGTGAGCCCTTCGCCGGGCTTCGGTGATGCCGTCATGGCCCGGGTCCGGATCCGTCACGAGGTCGAGAGAAGAGCACCTTCGATCGGGCCCGCGGAAGCGCTCGATCGAATCACCGGCGTGGTCGACGCGGTCGCCGGCCAGCTCCGGCGTCTTCAGCCGCGGACGCGGCGGGGCTGGGCTCTGGCCGGCGTCTCGGCCCTGGCCCCGGTCGCCGCCCTGGCCACGGTCGCCCTGGCGCTCTTCACCTCCCATCCCCTTCTCACCCCGGCGAGCCTGGCAGCCTTCCTCCGGTGGCGGATCGCGGGCGCGATTCAGGGGATGGCTGCGATGGTGGGGGACCGGATCGTCGCGAGCCCCGTTGCGCTGGACCTCTGGCGAGCGGTGGAGGGGATCTCGGCCGAGCCGCTCCTGGCCGGCACGGGAGCGGTCGCCTTCGGCCTCACGACCGTGGCCGCTCTCTGGATCCTGTACAGAAATCTGACCGCCACCCCCCCGGTGGATCGAGGATATGCGAATGTCTCGGCTTGAAGTCCTTGTCCTTCCCCTGATCCTCCCCCTGGCGCTCCTCGTGGGCGCCTCCACGTCGCTGGAGGCCCAGCTTCGAGAGGTGATCTCCAGCCGGATCTCCGTCTCCCGGGACGATGCGTCCCTGGAGCTGGAGCTGGCATCCGACGAGAGCGTCTTCGTCTCCCTCCGGGGCGGCGAGGTGATCGTCGACGGCGAGGCCATCGGCGCATACAGCAGCGGGGACGCCCTGGATACCTCGTGGCGGGCCCTTCTGGGAGACGCCGTCGGCCTGGACGACGGTCCCCTGGCCCGGGCCCTGGTCGAATGGTCTCCCCCGGCGAACCTGGCCGGTGACGGCGATCTCGCTCGGGTGGCGCAGCGCCTGGATCAGCTCCTGGAAGCCCGCCTGACCGAGGCTGCCGCGGCGACCGATCCCGCGCCGGCACCCACCTCCGACCAGGAAACGCCCGGAACCGAGGGCTCGCCGAACCAGGTGACGGAGCTCCTGAGGGTGGGAGACCGCCTCTCCGTCGTCGGCCTCGTCCTCCGGGGAATGGACCCGGACGAGAATCTCCGGGTGTCCGTGGACGAGGACGTGGTGGTGGGAGAGGACGAGACCGTCTCCTCACAGGTCGTCGTCAACGGCAACCTCGACGTCCTGGGCACCATCCGGGGCGACGTGGGGATCACGGGAGGACGGCTGCGGCTGGAGGAGGGCGGCAGGATCACCGGAGACGTCCGTCTTGCCGACGCGGTCCTCTCGAGGGACGGCGGCACCGTCGACGGGACCGTGACCGATATCCCGGACGCCCGGATCCGGCTCCTGGAGGAAATCGCCGCGCTGGACGACCTCGACGACCTGGAAGAGCTGGAAGATCTCGCCGAGCTCGACCGGCTGGTGGACCTGGAAGAGCTCGAGGAGGACATCCGGGACCGGATTCGGCGGGAGGTCGCGGCCGAGATGGACTCCGACTTCTGGCGCCGGTACGGAACCCCCGGTCCCCTCCGCAGCGTGGGACGGGGGCTGGGCGGTCTCGTGCAGAATCTCATCGGATTCGGCGTCGCCCTCCTCCTGGCCTTCGGAGTGATCCGGCTCTTCTCCAGCAACCTGACCCTGGTGGAGAAGGCCAC
>JBKHJU010000152.1:0-5603 GCA_046537985.1 Longimicrobiales bacterium | reverse complement strand
CCGCAGGGTGATCCCCCGGGCCATCGTGGTGACCATCGTCGTCGTCTCCCTCCTCTACGTGGGGGTGGCCGCAGCGGGGATCGGCGTGCTCGGTGCCGAAGGGTTCGGTGAAGCCGCCGAGCGGACGGCGGCTCCCCTGGAGTCCGTGGCTCGGGCCGTCGGGACTCCCCTGCTCGCCGAGGTGCTGGGCGTCGCTGCCGTGGCCGCCATGGTCGGTGTGCTGCTGAACCTCGTCCTCGGCCTCTCCCGCGTCCTCCTGGCGATGGCCCGGCGGGGGGACGCCCCCCGATTTCTGAGCCGGATCGACACGGAAAAGGCCAGTCCCGTGGCTTCCGTGTGGACCTGCGGTCTGACCATCGCCTCCCTCGCCCTCATCGGAGACGTCCGCACGACCTGGTCCTTCAGCGCCTTCACCGTGCTGGTCTACTACGCTCTCACGAATCTCGCCGCCCTCCGGTTGCCCGCCGAGGAGGTGATGTTTCCCCGATGGGTCCCGGCCGCCGGACTCGTCGGCTGCCTGTCACTCGCCTTCTGGGTCGAGCCTCGGGTCTGGATCGTCGGGCTGGCTCTCCTGGGGACGGGGGTGGCGGGACACCTGATCGCTCGTCGATCCCGGTGAGAGGGGAGTTCCACCGAACCCCCGGCCCGAGCCCGAGACGATCAGAGCTTCTTCGCGGCCACCGCAAGGAAGGCAGCACCCATCGAGACCCCCCGCGCCGAGGCGACCCGCTCGACGGGACGCAGAACCCGAGCCGCTCCGGCGCTCGGCGGATAGAAGACGGCGGATTCGCGTCCCACGGGGATCAGTCCCGACCGCGCAACGAGCCGCTCCACCGACTCGAGCGTCCAGAAACGGGCGTGCCTCCACAGGGTGTTTCCCAAGAGACCGCGCAGGCGCCGGATGGCGGCCCAGAGGCTCCACCTGCCCAGCTCACCGATCACGAGGCGGCCCCCAGGCTTCAGAACCCGGGCCATCTCGTTCACGGCCACCTGGGGGTTTTCCACGAAGCAGAGAACGGTCATGGCCACGACTCGGTCGAAGCTGGCTGACCGGAAGGGAAGTGCTTTCAGGTCCGCCGCTGCCAGGTGCAGGAACGTCCGTGCTTCCAGGCTGCGCTGCCGGGCGGCTCGTAGCATCGGGAGGGACACATCCACCCCGGTCACGTCCGCCCCCGCGAGAGCCGGATCCAGGGCCAGGCGTCCCTCCCCTACGCCGGCATCGAGGAGCCTTTTCCCCTCCACCGGGCCCAGCAGACCGAGAAGGGCGTCCAGCTCGTCCTCCCAGACGATGCGGCCCAGCTCCGTCTCGAACCAGCTTCCGTAGCGTTGCGGCTCGAACCCTTCGCCCGCTGCTTCTTCTCGAGAGGTCTCGGCGGCCACGGTCTCAGATCACCGGAAGAAGGGTGAGGAGGGGAGACCCTACGCCTTCTCCTCCGAAACGGAAAGCGCCAGCTCACACTCCTCTCGCACCCAGTCGTCCTCTTCGACCTCCAATCGGGACCTGAGTGCCTCGGAAACCGGCCGTGCGACCGCCTGTCCCAGCGCCCACGCCGCGTGCCCCCGAACCAGGGGGCGGTCGTCGTTCAACGCCCGGGTCAGGATATCGACGGCCCTGGCCACCGCCCCGTCCGCCGGCTCGACTGGCGCCGCATCCGTCCGCGCATCCGCCGGTCCTTCTCGAGCACCCCCTTCGCCCCCCAGCCAGTTCCCCAGCCCGACACAGACATTCCGCAGCAGCCCCTTTCGCCGCGCCCGGCTGATCGGGGAATCCTCGTACACCCTCAGGAACTCGTTCTCCGACATGGGAAGGAGGTGCTCGGCGAGCTGGACGAGCGTCGGCCCGTCGAGCTCGGGCTTCGGCGCATAGGCTTCCTCGTCCGTCTCCTCGGCGAATCGCTGATTGAACGGACACGCTTCCTGACAAATGTCGCACCCGTAGACCCGGTTTCCCATGAGGGGCCGCAGCTCCCGGGGGATCGGGCCCCGATGCTCGATGGTCAGGTAGGAGATGCACCGCCGGGCGTTCATGACCGGTGCTCCGCCGTCGTCCCGTCCCAGGAGAGCGTCGGTCGGGCACGCATCGATGCAACGGGAGCAGGTGCCGCAGCGGTCCTCGGTGAAGGGGCCGGTGGGCTCGAGGTCGAGGGTAAGGAGGAGAATCCCCAGGAAGAAGTACGACCCCTTCCGGGGATTCAGGAGCATGGTGTTCTTCCCGAACCACCCAATCCCCGCCCGCTGGGCCAGCTCCCGCTCCAGCAGGGGGCCGGTGTCCACGTAGACCCGACCCTCCACCGCGTCCGGATCCTGGGCCTCGCTCCGGATCCAGTCCAGGAGATTTTCGAGCCTCTTCCGAAGCACCCGGTGATAGTCCTCCCCCCGGGCATAGCGGGCGATGACGGCCCGACTCGGGTCTTCCGAGACTCCTTCCGGATCCGGGACGAAGTACTCCTGGGCCACGACCACGGCGGACCGTACCCCCTCCAGGGTGCGACGAAGGTCGGCTCGACGCGCCCGGACATCGTCCCGCGCCAGGTAAGCCATGGATCCGTGATGCCCTTGCTCCAGCCACGCCTCGTAGAAGGTCATGTGGTCGCTGGGGCGGACGTCGGCGATTCCGGCGAGCTCGAATCCCAGCTCCCCGGCCCGCCGCAGGATCCGGTCCCGCAAACCCACGTCTCCCGCCGGTGCTCTACCTCCCGGCTCCCTCCCAGCGGGCCGGTCTTCCCTCGCCTCGCTCTCCCGAATCACGACACCGACTCCACCCGATAGACCCGCCCCTTCCACTCGACGGTCCGACCCCGGATCCAGCTCCGAATGAGGAGGAAGCATGTGACGGCCGAGCCCAGAGGATACAGGAGCCCCCACGCCGGATGGATGCGGGACCGGTGGGCGGCGCCCATCCAGAAGAAGGTGCTCAAGACGACGGCGACGGCGCTCCAGACCAGCGAGCCCGGAATACCCGCAGCACCCGGTTCGACTCCGCCGGCAGCGAGCTGCGGATCTCCGAGAAGCACCCGCCCACCGCCCACCGCCAGAATCCCCGGCGGGACGATCCACAGAAGGATCCCACCCACCAGCGAGAGCGGCAGGGCGACGGGCTTCATCCACGGAGGAACGGTCTGGCGGCTGGCCATCGCCAGGTTCTTGGTCCACCCCTCGACGATCTCGGAAAGGGAGCGATACATGCGGGTGGAGAGGGAGTTCTCGGCCTCCCGCAGCGAGAGGCGACGGCCGGCCCGGCAGAGACGCTGGGCCAGGCGAAGGTCCTCCACGACCTCGCCCCGGACGCTCCTGTGCCCGTCGATGGACTCGTAAGCGTCCCGCGTCACCAGGATGAACTGGCCGTTCGCCACGGCGTCGCGGCACCGTCCCGCCTCGAGGACGCGATCCGGCCTCGAGAAGCGCATGGCCAGCAGGGCGAAGAGCTGGGGCTGGACCACCTTCTCCCAGAAGCTCTCCATGAGCTGACGTGCCATGAGGGTCACGGCGGCCGCGTCGTCCTGCTCCATGCCCCGCACGGCCCGCTCCAGGAGCTCCGGCGCGTGACGCGTGTCGGCGTCGGTGAAGAGCAGAAGGTCTCCGGACGCCGCCGCGTAGCCCTGCCAGCAGGCCCACGGCTTTCCGAGCCAACCCTCGGGAAGGGGCCTTCCGTCGAGCACCTGGAGGCGATCCGCGCTGCGGGAATCGACGGCCCGGGCCAGGGCTCCCGTCTCGTCCTCGCTCCGGTCGTCCACCACGAGGATCTCGAAGCGGGGGTATCGGCTCGCCGCCAGATGCAGGAGGCAGGTCTCGATGTTGGCCGCCTCGTTCCGGGCGGGAACGATCACGCTGACGAACGGAAGGGCCGATGCCACCGTCGCTCCTCCCGACGGCGCGGTGTCGGAGGCTACGTCCCTGGCGCCCGTCGATCCCCGTGCTCCCTCCGGGTCGGCGGCTTCGCTCGCCGCCGGAAGCGGGCGGGGCCAGCGGACGCCGAAGCGGGCGAACAGGACCAGGGCCGCCCACGGAAGAGCAGCCAGAACGCCCACGAGCGGGGTCACGTTGTTCCAGCTCCCCGGTCCGGCCCGCCTCCTTCCCGACCCCCGGAGCGCTCGACCCCATCGGGATCATCCTCGACTCCCGCCCCGACATCGTCGCGTCCACCCTCCTTCCGCGTCCACCGGTCGCTGTCCCGCCGCCGATACTTCTCCAGGACGCCCTCGAAGGCCTCGTCCAGATCGATGCCCTGCTCGTTGGCCAGGGCCATGATCACGAAGAGGACGTCGGCCAGCTCCTCGGCCAGCTCCTGGCGGGCCTCCTCCGACTTCTTGGTCTTGGGGCCGAACTCGTGGTTCAGGAGTCGGGCCAGCTCGCCCACCTCTTCCACGAGCCGGGCCAGGTTCGCCAGGGGAGGCCAGTAGCCCTCCTCGAACCGGCCGATCCACTCGTCCACGCGACGCTGCGCTCCTTTCAGATCCACGACCACCTCGATTCTCGCGAGCTTCGATTCCTTCCGCTAACCTGCATCCAGCGTACCCTCGAAGAGATCTCCCCCATGACGTACTCCTTCCATCCGTTCCTGGACGAGATCCATGGCAACTGGTGCGAGGACGACGACCTCCTGCTTCGTCTGCTGCGGCGTTACGCGCCGCCCGCCGAGGAGGAGTGGATCGGCGGACTCCGAAGCTGGGGACAGCGGGTCTCGGGGCCCCTGCGAGAGCTCGCGGAGGAGTCGGCCCTCCCGCGGAACCGGCCCCGGCTCCAGCGCTTCGACGCCCACAGCCACCGCGTGGACCGGATCGTCCTTCCTTCGTCCACGCTCCGGGCCCTGGGCGAGGTGGAAGGGAGGGAGGGGCTCGGAGCCCCGAGCGGTGATCCCTTCCTCTTCTACGCCCGGACCTATCTGTACGTTCAGAACGGGGAGTCGGGGGTGGGGTGCTCCATCGCTTGCACCGACGGCATGGTCCGGGTGCTGGAGGCCCTGGGAGATCACGCCGTTCACGAGGAAGCGATCCGCGACATCCGGAGCTCCTCCGAAGAGCGGGTCTGGCACGGCGCCCAGTTCGTTACCGAGATCCATGGGGGATCCGACGTCCCGGCCAACCGGACCGAGGCCATCCGGGAGCCCGGCGGGTTCCGCATCGTGGGCCGGAAGTGGTTCTGCTCGAACATCAACGCCGACTACTACCTCGTCACCGCCCGCCCCGGCGAAGGAGGCGGCGACGGCTCGCCGGTGGGGCTCTTCCTGGTCCCGGCCCGCTTTCCCGGCGAGCGGGGCCGCAACGGCCACTCGGTGGATCGCCTGAAGGACAAGCTGGGCACCCGGGAGCTGGCGACGGCGGAGGTCACCTTCCACGGTGCCCGGGCCTACCCGGTGGGGCCCCTGGACCGGGGGCTCTCCAACCTGGTCCGCCACGTCCTCGTGCCCTCCCGATTCCACTGTGTCCTCATCTCCGCCGCATCGCTTCGGCAGGCCCGGCGCATCGTCGACGCCTACACGGGATTCCGGCGGGCCTTCGGACACGCCCTCGAGGAGTACTCGCTGGTGGGCGAGACCCTGGACGAGCTCCGCCTCACCCAGGAGCGGGCCCTGGCCTGCACCTTCGGGCTCATCGACGCCTGGG
>JBKHJU010000151.1:0-5721 GCA_046537985.1 Longimicrobiales bacterium | reverse complement strand
GACGATTGCCTGTGCCATGTCACACCGGCCAGGATGTCTTCCATGGAATCCTCCTGCTTCGTCGGTGTATCCGGACGGTGCCGGATACCCGGGGCGTGCGCACCCCCGGCCTGAAACCTAGCGGAAGGCTCCCGGATTCGCACAATACCGGCCAATCTGGCAGAAGGCGCTGCAATCCAGGCACGTTTTGCGGGTGAGAACGGCATCCGGGGGTGGCAGGGATCCTGCATGACTGCGGGTGGCGCGTCGGCTCGAGACGAGGGCGGATCGGAGACCCGACGGCTCGGCGGTGCGCATCGACTTCTCGAAACGAAGCAGGAAACAGCCATGGCGGATCAGCTTTCGCTACCAGTTCTTCCTCTCCGGGACACGGTCGTCTTCCCGGGCGTCGCGGTCCCCATCTCCGCGGGCCGACCCGGCACCGTGGAAGCCGTCCAGGAGGCGCTGGACGGTGATCGGCGGCTCTTCGCCGTGGCCCAGCGGGTCAACCAGGACGAGCCCGAGATCGACGTCCTCTACCGGGCGGGCACCGTCGTGCGGATCGTCCAGACCCACCGGGTCAAGGGAGGAATCCAACTCCTGGTCCAGGGCGACTCCCGGGCTCAGGTGGTCCGGTACGACGAAGAGGGAGAGGGTATGCTTCGGGCCGTCCTCCTTCCCCTGGAGCGCGTCCGGAGCGTCGAGGCCGAGGATCCCGACCTTCAGGCCATGGACAAGGAGCTTCGCGACCGGGCCGCCGAGCTCGGGACCCGCCGAGGCGTGCCGGCCGAGGCGTTGAACCAGCTCATCCAGGGTGTGGACGACCCGGGATCCTTCGCCGACCTCGTCGCGTTCTACCTGGATCTTCCCACCGAGGCGAAGCAGAAGCTCCTGGAGGAGGTGGACGACAAGGCCCGGATGGAGAAGGCGCTGGTCGCGGTGGAGAAGGAGCTGGCGCGCATCGATGCCCAGCAGGATATCCAGGCCCGGGTCCAGGAGGAGCTGGGGGAGCGCCAGCGGGAGATGCTCCTTCGGGAGCAGCTCAAGCAGATTCAGAAGGAGCTCGGCGACGAGGGCGAGCGCCAGGAGGTCGAGGAGCTGCGGGAGCGGATCGAGGCCCTGGATCTACCCGACGAGGCCGCCGAGGAGGCCGAGCGGGAGCTGGGCCGCCTGGAGCGCACCAGCCCCCAGTCCGCCGAATACCAGGTCATCCGCACCTATCTCGAGTGGATCACCGAGCTTCCCTGGAATCAGCGCACCGAGGACAAGATCGAGCTTCCCGTGGCCGAGAAGATCCTCGACGAGGATCACTACGGGCTGGAGGACGTGAAGGACCGTATCCTCGAGTTCCTGGCCGTCCGGAAGCTCCAGATGGACCGGGGCATCGAAATCCCGCCGTCCGGCGCGACTCCCGGTGAGGTTCCGGGTCCCAGGTCGAAGAGCACCGGCGAGGACGCCGACGATGTCGTGGGGACCGCCGACGCTTCCGATCGGGAAACGGTCGGGGGCACCGGGGAGTCGGAGCACCTCGAGCCCCCGGAGGAAGGGACGGACCCGGCCGAGGAGGTCGGGGCGAAGGACGAGGGTGAAGCGAAGGTGGATACCGGAGACTCCGGGGACGTAGCGGACACGGAAGCCGAGGAGGAGTCCGAATTCCGCCCTGTGGGGAAGGCCCCCATCCTGCTCTTCGTCGGTCCTCCCGGGGTGGGGAAGACCAGCATCGCGCAGTCCATCGCCCGGTCCATGGGTCGAAAATACGTGCGGATCTCCCTGGGGGGTGCGCGGGACGAGGCCGACATCCGGGGCCACCGCCGGACCTACGTGGGCGCCATGCCCGGCCGGATCGTCCAGGGCATGCGCACGGCCAAGAGCAAGAACCCGGTCTTTCTCCTGGACGAGGTGGACAAGCTGGGCGCGTCCTTCCAGGGGGATCCCAGCTCGGCCCTGCTGGAGGTCCTGGATCCGGCGCAGAACTCGACCTTCACGGACCACTACCTGGGGACTCCGTTCGACCTGTCGGAGGTGCTCTTCATCTGCACGGCGAATTACCTGGACCGAATCCCCGCTCCCCTCCTGGACCGGATGGAGCGCGTGGAGTTCAGCGGCTACACCGAGAAGGAGAAGCTGGAGATCGCCAAGCGCTATCTCCTCCCCCGGCAGCTCGAGGAGAACGGGCTCGATCTAGACGAGCTGAAGGTGGACGACGACACGATCCTGCAGTTGGTCCAGAAGTACACCCGGGAGGCCGGGGTCCGGCAGCTCGAGCGAGAGCTCGGGAAGCTCGCCCGAAAGGTGGCTCGGAAGATCGCCACCGAGGAGGTGGAGGTGATGGAGGTGACGCCCGAGGTGGCGAGGGATCTCCTCGGACGGCCCCGGGTCCATCCGGAGCAGATGGCCGAGATGGATCGGGCCGGTGTGGCCACCGGCATGTTCTACACGCCCATGGGCGGCGACATCATGTTCGTGGAGGCCAGCGTCATGCCGGGCGAGGGGACCAACCTGGTCCTGACCGGCCAGCTCGGCGACGTGATGAAGGAGTCGGGACGAGCCGCCCTGACCTGGGCCAAGAGCCACCACCGGGAGCTGGGCATCTCGGAGGACGCCCTGAAGGGGAAGGAAGTGCACATCCACGTGCCCGCCGGTGCGGTTCCGAAGGACGGGCCGTCGGCGGGGATCACCATGGCCGTCGCCCTCATCTCGGCCGTGTCGGGCCGGAAGGTTCGGCGGGACGTCGCCATGACCGGCGAGCTCACCCTGACGGGTCGCGTACTCCCCATCGGCGGGGTCAAGCAGAAGGTGCTCGGCGCCCACCGGGCCGGAATCCGTGAGGTCATACTCCCCCGGGAGAACGAGCCCCATCTCGAAGACATCTCGGAAGAGGTCCGGGACCAGCTCACCTTCCACCTGGTCGACGAGCTCGACGATGTGCTCCGGATCGCCCTCCTCGGCGTCCCCGACGCCGTCGGGCCGGAAAGTGAAGGGGACGGGAAGGAGACGACGGACGAGAAGGACGAGCGAGAGGAGAAGGAGAGGGAGCTGGCCGCCACGTAGGGCGGTATTCAGGGATCGGAATCGCGCTGCCGTTCCGGAGGATCGTGAACGCCCGGATCCGCAACCCCAGGAACCCCGTTCTCGAGTGCGAGGAGCCCGACCCTCCGTCCGTCGGAGGGTCGGGCTCTCGTGCGTCGAGCCGGGAGGCCTGCTCGGATCACTCGCTCAGCTCGTCCACGCAGAGCGATGGCTCGTGGCTGGGGTTCCTTCACTCGCCGGGCGGGGCGAACGCTCCGTCGGGCACCTCGGTGGCGGCCGCGAGGTTCTCGAAGTAGATCCTGGAGAATCCGTCCTCGTCCTCCCGGCGGGAGGAGAGGAGGATGGGCCCGTGGTCCCGCCAGTCGGTCCACCGATTGGTGAAGCCCGGCACGGTGTCGCTGGCCTCGGTGAAGTGCTGCCAGAGCTCCATCATCTGGCTCTCGGGGTCGATGAGGGCGATGTAGCGGTTCTGGGGCGTCAGCCCCACGTCGTCCTGGAAGGTGAGCTCCACCGCCTCGTACTCCTTCCCCCAGACCTCCCGGCTCGGAATGTAGCGGGTCACGACTCCCGGATCGGTCCACTTGAAGGGAAAGAGGAGCCAGTACGAGTCGTTGATGAACATGGCGTTGGCGCGGTTGGCCAGGGAGTCGGACAGGGCCTCGTCCGTCACCCGCTCTCCGTCCAGCCAGATCCGCTCGCCCTCGGTGGGGGCGTCCACGTCGAAGAGGGCGATCATCTGGCTCTCGTCCACCGGCGCCTCCACCCGGTAGTCACCCTCGTGGACGTCCCAGCGGTGGGAGCGACGAACGGGCGGGCTGTCACCCTGATCGATCATCCAATCGAATTCGATGTAGCGGGTGCGGGCCCATCCATCGTCCGGCGCGATGCTGTCCATGATGCTCCGGTAGATCTGCGCCACCTGGGGATCCTCGAGACGCATCTCGAGGCTCTGGGGCCCCTGGGCCGTCGGCGTGGGCTCTCCCTCGCGATCGAGCTCGCCGCCGGGCCCACCCTCCGCGGAAGTGTCGGGACCGCAGGCCAGAACGAGCGCGGAAACCAGTGCCACCATGAGTGTACGCATAGTTCCTCGCCTGATACGAAGATTCGTACGAACGACACGAACCACTACCAACATGACCCAGTTGAGTGCCATGTGTCGGAGGCCAATGTACGCGCGCGATCGCGGCCGGAACACCTCGGGATGACGTCGCCCACCCAATCGGCGCGACGGCTCTTCGCCCAGGAGGTGGCCGCACCGGACCCGGAGGTCGATCTGGCCCGGGCGGCCCTCCTCGTCGCGAAGGAGGAGTACCCCCAGATTCCCATCGAGCGGTACCTGGCCCGCCTCGACCTGCTGGCCGAGGAGGTCAAGGATCGCCTCGACGACGAGCGGGCCCCCCTCGTCGTGCTGGGTCAGCTGCTGAAGACCCTGTATCAGGAGCACGGCTTCCGGGGGAACCGGGACGCATACTATGACCCGCGAAACTCCTTCCTCAACGACGTGCTCGATCGGGGTCTCGGCATTCCCCTCACCCTGGCCATCGTGGTCGTCGAGGTGGGGCGGCGCCTGGCCCTTCCCCTGGAAGGCGTGAACTTCCCCGGCCACTTCCTGGTCCGGTACAAGGGAGACACCGTCGATCTCCTGATCGATCCCTTCGACGGCGGCAGAATCCGGTTCGAGGACGAAGCCCAGGAGCTCCTCGATCAGGTCTACGGAGGGATGGTCCGGGTCCAGAACTCCTTCCTTCGGCGGGCGTGCAAGAAGGACATGCTGACCCGGCTCCTCACCAACCTGAAGAGCGTCTATACGAACGTGGAGGACGACGTCCGCGCCCTGGCCGTCGTGGAGCGTCTCCTTCTCCTGCGTCCGAAGGCGGTCCACGAGATTCGGGACCGGGGCAAGATCCTCGCACGGCTGGGACGGGTGGGCGAGGCCATCGAGGAGCTTGAGACGTATCTCGACTACGCGCCCACGGCGTCGGACGCCCAGCGAATCCGGAGCCTGGTGGACGATCTCCGGGAAGACGGCGACCGGTCATGACGGTCGAGCGCAGGGGGGCGACCTCCCTGCTTCCCGGAATCCACGAGCGGGCCGGAGCGCGGTTCCGGGAAGGAGAGGCCAGCGCGGCATGGCCTCGCCATTACGGGGATCCCTCGGCCGAGTATCGCGCCGCCGTGGATTCGTGCGCCGTCATCGACCGGACCCACCGGCATCGCTGGAAGGTCGTTGGGCGAGATCCGGCCCGGATGCTGAACGGGATCATGACCAACACGATTCCGGACGCCCCCGCTCCTCCGAAGCGTGAAGGGCTCGGCGACGGGGAGTCCGGGACGACCCTGCGCCTGGGACGGGCCCCCTATGGCGTGACCCTCAACGCCAAGGGGAGGATGATCTCGGATCACCGGCTCCTGCGGATGAGGGGGACCGACCGAGACGCCTTCCTGATGGATCTCCCGTCGGCCGGGATCGCGGGCATGCGGGCCCACTTCGACCGCTTCCTTCCCCCCAGATTCGCCACGGTGGAAGACGTGACTCCCTCGACGGGCATGTTGACGGTGGTGGGTCCCGGGGCCGCCGAGATGATCGGTTCCGTCGTCGACCTCGGCGGAGAGCGCTTCGAATTCGTGGAGCTCGTGGAGAAGCTGGAGGAAGGGGAGTTTCTCCTCCTGCCCGACGCCATGAGCGAATCCGGGCCTCCCGAGGCCCGGACC
>JBKHJU010000150.1:0-5740 GCA_046537985.1 Longimicrobiales bacterium | reverse complement strand
GCCTACGTCCGGGAGCTGATGGACGCTCTCGATCCCACGGAAGTGAGGGAGCTGCGGCATCTGCTCAAGAAGCTGGGGAAGACCGTGGCAGACGGAGGCGGCTAGCGAGGCTCGGACGGGAGAACCGGCAGGGACGCCGGGCGGCTCGGTGGATCGGCCCGTCGGGCCGGATGACGTGGGGAGACCTCAGGACGACGCCGTGGCGGAAGCGCTCTTCGAAGTCGGTGGCGCAGCGGGAGCGCCGACATCCGGCCCGATTTCGATTCCGCGGATACGAAGCACCCGGAGGACCGCCTCGCCGATCTTGTTGTTGGGCGTCGAGGCCCCGGCGGTGACCCCGAGCTCGAAGGCCCCCTCGGGGAGCCAATCCTCCACCGCGACCTCCGGCGTCTCCTTCGGAAGGTCCGGCTTGTGCCGGATGACCCCTGTTTCCACGTCAATGCAGGTCGCATCGGAGACGTGGTACGTGGTGGTGTGCTGGCGGCAAAGATGGGCCAGGTGGTTCGTGTTGGAGGAGTTGTATCCCCCGATGACCACCATGACGTCGGGCGGATCCTCCATCATCTCCTCGATGGCGTCCTGCCGCTCCTGGGTGGCGGAGCAGATGGTGCCGAAAGAGCGGTAGTGCTCGTCTGCGTGATCCTCGCCGCGGGCCTCCACCATGGCTTCCCGCACCTTCATCCCGATGGCCAGGGACTCGTTGGCGAGCATGGTGGTCTGGTTCGCCACCCCCACCCGCTCCAGATCCTCGTCGGGATCGAATCCGGGGCTGGACTTCTCGGCGAAGTGCTTCAGGAACTCGTCCCGGGAAATGGCTCCGTCGCGGCCGGCGATGTAGTCGCAGACGAGCATGGCTTCGTCCATGTCCCGCACGATGATGTACTTGCCGCCGGGATGCTTCTTCACCTGTGAGGCGGTGGCCCTCGACTCCTCGTGCTTGTACTTGCCGTGGATTAGGGCGGTGAAGCCGTCCCGGGCGTAACTCTCCACCCGCTTCCATACCAGGAGGACCGAGCCGCAGGTGGTATCCACCAGGACGCAGCCCTTCGCCTCGAGATCCTCGAAGTCCTGGAGCGTGACGCCGAACGCCGGGATGATCACCACGTCCTCCGACGTCACGTGGGAGAATTCGAAGGAGCCGTCGTCCTCGGGATAGATGAACTCGATCCCCATCTCCTCCATGCGCTGATTCACATGGGGATTGTGGATGATCTCACCCACGAGGTAGATCTTCCGGTCGGGGAACTTGTGTCGGGCCTCGTAGGCGTAGTCGACGGCCCGATCCACGCCGTAGCAGAAGCCGAATTCCTGGGCAAGACGCACGGTTACGTCACCGAAGGTGTCGGTGTATCCCCGGGAGCGAATGCGCTCCACCAGGGCCGACTGGTATTCGGAGTCGATGAGGGGCTGGACCTCGTCTTTGAGGCCGAATCCCTTTCGGAAGTAGGTCTGCTCCATGAAGGTCCCGAAGATCACCTGGTCGCCCGCGGAAGGGCTGGAATTCCGCCGGGCGCAGTCAGAGGGTATGCCAGCGCGCCCTTCAAGTTGTCTGAATCCGTCATCGTGGACAACCGATCGATGCGAGTCCGATCGAAGTGAGCGGGCGGCCGAACCCGGAGAGACGGACGACGTGTCGCCCGGACCGCTGCCCCGCTCCGGGGGTAGCGCCCAGCATGAGTATTCTCGGACGGCTCGCCCTGCTCTTCGTGGTCGTGCCCCTGGTGGAGCTGGCCTTCCTGATCCAGGTCGGCCGCTGGGTCGGCATCTGGCCGACGGTGGGTCTCGTCTTTCTCACGGGCATCCTGGGAGCCACCCTGGCCCGTGCCGAAGGGCTCCGGACGCTCTGGTCCTTCCAGCAGGAGCTGGCTTCGGGCAAGCTTCCGGGACAGCCCCTGCTCGACGGCCTCTGCATCCTGGTGGGAGGAGCCCTCCTCCTGACTCCCGGCTTCGTCACCGATCTGGCCGGATTCTCCCTCCTCCTGCCCCCGACCCGGCGGCTCCTTCAGAGGGGAATGAAGCGTCGCCTCCGCAGCATGATCGAGGACGGGAGCGTCCGCGTCATGACCACCTCCGATCTCTTCGGTGGAGGTGGGTGGACACCCGGCCCGGGTCCCGGAAAGACGGGGCGCCCCGGCGATTCCGGGGGGCCGGAGGGCCCGTCCCACGTGGGCTTCGGCGGCGGGAGCGGAAGCGACCGGGAAGGAACGACGGACGAAGGCGGTGACTCGGGCGCCCGGAGCCGAAGGCGCCTCGACCCCGAAAAGGAGATATCACAGTGACGAAGGGACGAAGAGCTTCATGAGCGATCGACTGGAATTCCTGGAGCGACTCCTGGACGCCCCGGGTCCCTCGGGCTTCGAAGCTCGGGCCGCCCGCGTGTGGCGCGAGGAGGCGGAGGGGATCGCCGACGCCGTGGACACCGACGTGACCGGCAACACCATGGCGGTCCTGAATCCCGACGGTCGTCCCCGGGTCATGCTGGCGGGCCACATCGACGAGATCGGGCTCCAGGTCACCCACATCGACGAGAAGGGCTTCCTCTTCATCGACGAGATCGGGGGCTGGGACCCCCAGGTGCTGGTGGGACAGCGGGTCACGCTGCTGGGACGGGACGGCGACGTGCCCGGAGTGATCGGCAAGAAGCCCATCCACCTTCTGAAGGACGAGGAACGGAAGAAGGCCGCCGAGACGGAGAAGCTCTGGGTGGATCTCGGGGCCTCCAGTCGTGAAGAGGTCCTGGAGCTGGGGCTGCGGGTCGGAGACCCCCTGATCGTGGCCGCCGGGATGCTCCGGTTGGCAGGGGACCGGATCGCCAGCCGGGCCATCGACAACCGCATCGGCGCCTACGTCGTCCTGGAGGCCCTCCGGCTCGTGGCCGAGGACCCGGGAGAGGCGGCCGTGGTGGCCGTGGCGACCGCCCAGGAGGAGATCGGGCGCCTCGGAGGCGGGGCTTCCACCAGCGCCTTCGCCGTGGAGCCGGACGTGGCCGTGGTGGTGGACGTGACCTTCAGCACGGACGTTCCGGACATCGAGAAGAAGGGCCACGGGGATCATGAGGTAGGAGGGGGACCCGTCCTCTCCCGTGGGTCGGCGGCCCACCCCATGGTCTTCGAGCGTCTTGCCGAAGTGGCCGAGGCCGAAGGCATCGAACACACCATCCAGGCCTCGCCCAGCGCCACCCGCACCGACGCCGACGGCATCTACCTTACCCGCAAGGGCGTGCCCACCGGGCTCGTCTCGGTCCCGAACCGTTATATGCACTCCCCCAACGAGGTGGTGAGCACCGGCGATCTGGACCGGGCCGCCCGTCTCCTGGCCGCGTTCATCCGAAGCCTCGGGCCCGACACGGACTTCACTCCTCGGTGACGGGGCAGTGAGCCGCGGGACTCGTTGACGAGGACCCCGGCCTATTCTAGCGTTAGCCTCTGTCTAATCTACCGAGGGAACTGGACGAGACGATGGCCGAGACGATCATGATCGATGAAAAGGAGCTCGTGAAGGAGCTCCAGGGGATGCGCGACGAAGGATACCTGTCGGATGCCCTGCTAAGACGGGCCGTCCGACGACTCTCGGAGTCCGATGACCGATTCGACTGGGTGGGCGTCTACCTCCTGGACGACGGGGGGGAGGAGCTCTGGCTCCACAACTATCTCGGGGGACACACCCGCCAAGCGAAGATCCCCGTCGGCGAAGGTATACCCGGGAGGGCGGTCAGCGAGAAGGAAAACCGGATCGTCGGCGACGTATCCGAGTTCGAGGAGCCTCTCTCCTCCAGCCCGAGGATGACGTCCGAGCTGGTGGTGCTGATTCGGGCGGGCGACCAAATCTTCGGTGAGATCGACGTGTACGGGAAGGACGCCGACGCCTTCGGGGAGGGCGACGAGAATGCGCTGCAGGCCATCGCCGACAAGCTCGCCGAGCAGATCATGGCGGAACGGCGGTAGTCGGCACCCGCCGCACTCCCGGCCCGAGCCGCGCTCTCGGCGGTCCGTCCGGTTCTCCGCGGGCTGCCCGGGGTGGGGAGGCGCTCGCCGGATATCATCCCTCCGCTGCTTCGCCCGTGTCCGACCTGCGTAGCCTCGTCGCTCCCAACGCGGGTCCCTTCACCCTCGACGGGACCCGAACCTATATCGTGGGCCGGCGCCGTCCGGCCGTCATCGATCCCGGACCCGACTCCGGAGCCCATCAGCGGCTGGTGGCAGAGGAGCTCGTGGGCGCCGAGGAAGTCGCGATCCTCCTGACCCACGACCATTCGGATCACGCGGGCGGAGCGGAGAGGCTTTCGATCCTCCTGGGAGCGACGGTCCGCGGGCCGGGGTCCGCTGGATCCGGTGCGGGACCCGGCGCCGACCGGCTCGAGCCGGGTGACGTGATCGGGACGGACGCCGGAGAGCTGGTGGCCGTCCCGACGCCGGGCCACGCGTCGCCCCACCTCTCCTTCCACTGGCCCGACGAAGGGGCCGTCTTCGTCGGCGATCTACTCCTGGGCCAGGGAAACACCACCTGGGTGGGAGCCTACCCCGGCTGTGTCGAGGACTATCTCGAGTCCCTGGACCGGATCGAAGCGTTGGAGCCGGTGGTGCTCTACCCGGGGCACGGGCCGCCCGTCTACGACGTCTCGAAGGTCGTGGACCGTTTCCGGAGGCACCGAACGCGGCGTCTGGACCAGCTCCGGGGTCTCCGGGAGTCCGAGCCGGAAGCGTCGGCCGAGACCCTGGCCCGAAAGCTCTATGGAACGCTGGAGGGAGAGGGCCTGCATCGAGCGGGGCTCAAATCCGTCGAGGCAATGCTCCACCATCTGGATACGGTCGGAGAGGCGGAGGTCGAGACCTGACGGGTCGCCCGCGATCCGCGACGTACGGCTCGCGATCTCCGACGCGCAGCAGCGGGCCCCGGACGGGGGGGTCGGCAGGACAGGGTGCCGGGCCTCCTCGCCGGTTGTCGTCGAGAGAGGCGTCGTGGTACTCTCAATCCATTCCTCGCATCGTTGGAATCCTCTGAGATGGCTCTCCCTTCCACGGCTTCTCCCCGACTTTCCGAGACGGTCCGCGTCCGCCTGGAGGGCGTGGTGGGGACCGGCGGGCTCATCTCCGATCCCGAGCGGCTCATCGTCTACGAGTCGGACGGTCTGACGGCGTATCGATTCCCCCCGCGGGCGGCGGTCTTTCCCCGGAGCACCCAGGAAGTCTCCCGGGTGGTGCGGCTCCTGGGCGACGAAGGAATCCCCTTCGTGCCCCGGGGCGCCGGGACCGGGCTGTCGGGCGGAGCGCTGGCGGTGGACGGTGCGGTCCTGATCTGCACCTCCCGGATGAACCGGATCCTCGAGATCGACGCAGCCGACCGGAGGGCCCGGGTGCAGCCCGGAGTGATCAACGCCCGGCTCACCCGGGAGACGCGTCCCCACGGCCTCTATTACGCCCCCGACCCCTCCTCCCAGAGCGCCTGCACCATCGGCGGAAACGTGGCCGAAAACTCGGGTGGGCCCCACTGCCTCAAGTACGGGGTGACGTCCCGCTACGTCGTGGGGATCGAGGTGGTGCTCCCCGACGGGCGGGTGGTGGCGCTGGGTGGCGCCGGGCGCGACGACGCCTCCTACGACCTGGTCGGGCTCTTCGTGGGTTCCGAGGGGTGCTTCGGGATCGCCACGGAGATCGAGGTGGAGCTCCTGCCCCTGCCCCAGGGCGTCCGCACGATCCTGGGGATCTTCGACGGCCTCGAGGATTCGGGACGAGCCGTGAAC
>JBKHJU010000149.1:0-5766 GCA_046537985.1 Longimicrobiales bacterium | reverse complement strand
CTCTCGCGATCCCCTCCCCGGCGGCGGGCTCCCAGGCCCAGGTGGCCATGGCCGCCAGCACGGCCAGGAGCGTGGCGGCCACCAGGGTGTGAAGGGAGACGGGGGTCACGGCCAGGAAGGACGTGACCGACAGCAAGCCGAGGGCGACCTGGGCCACGACGAGGACGGCTGCCGCCGCAGCCGCTTTTCGCATGCGGTCGGCCTCCGTCCGCCGCCTGACCATCCACGCCAGCCCGAGGACGGCCAACGCCACCGCGATCCCCAGGGCCCGGTGGAAGAAGTGGAGGGCGATGAGAGGCTGGTCCAGGGGCGGAACCCACTCGCCCAGGCAGAGGGGGATCTGGGGACACGCCAGGCCCGCCTCGGCGTGGCGGACCCAGGCTCCCAGCAGCGACTGGACGAAGACCAGGACCGCGGTCGCTACGGCCCAGGGCCGGAGGGAGCCGGGGGCCGCCTCTCCGTCCCCGTCGTCCTCGACCTCCTCAACGGCGTCCTCTTCGCTCGTCCCGGTCTCCGTCATCTCCCTTCTCCCCCATCTCGGGCTCGTGGACACCCCCAGGACGGTGGCCAGGGCGAGAAAGGCGAAGGCGAGCCCCAGATGGGAGGTGGAGATCGGATCCGGCAGGAGGAGGATCACGGTGATCCCACCCAGCACCGCCTGGATCAGGAGGAGAACGAGACCGCCCAGCGTCGCCTTCCGGAGCCACGGACGCTCGGCGGCGGGCCTCCACACCAGGTAGAGGGCCAGCAGCCACATGAGGATCAGACCCCCTGCGACCAGACGATGGAGGTGCTCCCAGAAGACCCCGCCGGTCATCTCCGGGACCATGGAGCCGTAGCAGGTCGGCCAGTCGGGACAGGCCAGGCTGGATTCGGTGGCGTGGACCACGCTTCCCAGGAAGAGGAGGATGAGTGTCCACACCACCGACACCCGAAAGGCACGATTGTGGAGAGGGCGTTCCATGCCGACAAAGGTGGGGGATCGTCGCCGGGGTTGGAAGGGGACGGAGACCGCGGATATGTTGGGTCTTTGCACCATCCGGATCTTCCGGAGCGGCCCCCGCTTCCGGGGTGAGGGCGAGCTCGGAGGCCGACAGGCTTCTCAAGGACTCAGGAGTAGGATCCATGGCTGAGGAGAGAGATTCCCGCGAAGGGAACCGGGCCCGGAGACGGGATCGGGATTCGGGGGAAGGGGACGCGACCGTCGGCTCGAACGGGGGCCCGGAGGGGAGTCAACATCACGTCCTCCCGAACCTGGCGAACGTCCTCAACCCCATCCATCACCTTCGGGTGGTGGGGCGCCTCGTCCATCGACCCACGACGGAGGCCGGGAGCGCGCCGGGCACCATCGTCCACACCGGGCGGAAGAAGGTGGACGAGGTCCGGATCAGCTTCCTCGACTTCGACGAGAGAGAGCTTCGCGAGCGGAAGCTGGATCGGATCGAGGAGGCCTACCCCTTCCGGGACCGCCCCGCCGTCACCTGGGTCAACGTCGACGGAGTCCACGACGTGGAGCTCATCCAAAAGGTGGGAGAACACTTCGGGATCCATCCCCTGGTCCTGGAGGACATCGCCGCCGTCAATCAGCGACCGAAGGTGGAGGAATACGACGACTACATCTACCTGGTCCTCCACATGCTCTCCTTCGACGAGTCCTCCGGGCGGGTCCAGAACGAGCAGCTCAGCCTCGTCCTCGGCGAGAACTTCGTGTTCTCCTTTCAGGAGATGCCCGGGGACGTCTTCGAGCCGGTGCGGGAGAGGATCCGCTCGGCGAAGGGAAGGATCCGGTCCCGGGGCCCCGACTACCTGGCCTACGCCCTCATCGACGCCGTGGTGGACGGATACTATGCGGTACTGGAGAGGATCGGGGACCAGCTGGAGAAGTTGGACGCCGCGGTCATGGAGGATCCGACGGAGGGAATCCTACACGACATCCACGAGCTCAAGCGAGAGATGCTCGTCATGCGGCGGGCCGTGTGGCCGGTGCGCGAGCTCATGGCCCACCTGCTCCGGGCCGAGCACTCCCTGATCGTCGAGGAGACGAAGATCTTCCTCCGGGACGTCTACGATCACGCGGTCCAGGCCCTGGACACGGTGGAGACGCTTCGGGATCTGACGGCGGGGCTCACCGACCTGCACCTTTCGTCGGTGGGGCACCGACAGAACGAGGTCATGAAGGTGCTGACCATCATGGCCAGCATCTTCATCCCCCTGACGTTCCTGGCTGGAATCTACGGCATGAACTTCGAGAACATGCCGGAGCTGTCCTTCCCCTGGGCCTACCCGGCGGTCCTGGGAGTCATGCTGACGGTGGGAGTGGTCATGGCGTGGTACTTTCGGCGGCGCGGGTGGTGGTAGACGCTCCTTCGTCCGGCCCGGAAGCGTGTCCGCCCCGCTCCTCCGTCCGACTCCCGGCCGGGCCTGCATCGTCGTTCCGGGCGGCCGATACCGGGACTTCGGCCTCCGGCACCTCCGTCTCCGTGATCATGGGCCGGTCGAAGGCCTCCATGGTCATCACGTCCTTCTCGAGCCAGGCATAGCGTCCTTCCATGGCCCGCTGGGCCACCCTGTAGGTCGCCGAGTCGTCGTTTCGGAAGAGGACATCGAAGCGGTCCTCGATGCGACGCTCCGCGTGGCGGCAGAAGAGGTCGGCCAGCTCGACGGGGCTCCGGTCTCCGGTCTCGCCGTCGTCCACCAACTTTTTCGCCCGGCTGCACGCCGTCGTCATCATGAAGAGCTCCGCGCCGATCTCGACGATGCGCCCGAGGACGGCCTGCTTCTTCTCCAGTGCGGGTCCGAAGCGGATCATGGCGTGAAAGACGGCCCGAGCGAGGCGGCGGGTGGTGCGGTCCACGTACCGGACGTGTCCGGCCAGCTCGCCGAAGTCCCGGTAGCGGGGCCAGCGGCCCCAGCCCAGCCAGCGGGTGGGGTACCACCAGGCATAGTGGAGCCCGGCCTTCACCAGGGCCTTCGCCCTGGCCGCCAGGGAGGCCTTCGGATCCACGAGGTCGCCGGCCACCTTCAGGTGCGCGTCCACCGCCTCCCGGGCGATGAACAGCCGCATGATCTCGCTGGATCCCTCGAAGATGAGGTTGATCCGGAGGTCGCGGACCGTCCGCTCCACGGGTAGCGGGGCCTCCCCCCGCTCCCGGAGGGAGTCGGCGGTCTCGTATCCCCGTCCCCCCCGGATCTGGAGGGCGTCGTTGCCGATCTCCCACGCCTTCTCCGAGTGCCACATCTTGGCGATGGAAGCCTCGATCCGGATGTCCGCGGACCGGGAGTCGGCCATGAGGGCCGTCAGGTCCACGGCGGCCTGCATGGCGAAGGAGTCGGCGGCCATCCTGCCGAGCATCTGGGCCACGGCGTCGTGCTTGCCGATGGGTGCGCCCCACTGGACCCGCTCGGCGGCCCACTTCCTCGACATGTTGGTCAGGGACTTTCCGGCAGCCGCGCAGAAGGCGGGAAGGGAGAGGCGGCCGGTGTTCAGTGTGACCAGGGCGAGCTTCAGGCCGCGACCTTCTTCCCAGATCAGGTTCTCATTCGGGACCCGCACGTTGTCGAACTTGAGGATCCCGTTGGAGATTCCCCGGATTCCCATGAAGTCGCAGATGTGCCCGACCTCCACGCCCTCCCACTCCGTCTCGACGATGAAAGCAGAGATGGGACGCTTGCTCCGGGATCCCTCCCGGACCGGCGTGCGAGCCATGACCACCACGAGGTCGGCTCGGGGTCCGTTGGTGGTCCAGAGCTTCTCGCCGTTCAGGATCCACGCTTCGCCGTCCTCGGCGGGCTCGGCGGTGGTGGAAAGATTCGCCGGGTCGGACCCCACGTCCGGCTCGGTGAGGGCGAACGCCGAGAGGGCCCCGTCGCAAATCCGGGGAAGGTACTTCTCCTTCTGCTCCTCCGTGCCGAAGAGAAGGAGGGGCTGCGGGACTCCGATGGACTGGTGGGCGGAGAGGAAGGCTCCCGTCGAGGCGCAGCGACTGGCGACGATCTGGAGGGCCCTCTCGTAGCTGTACTGGGAAAGTCCCAGACCACCGTATGCCCGGGGGATCTTGATCCCATAGGCCCCGAGCTCGGCCAGGCCGTCGAGGACCTCCTGGGGCACGTGCCGTTCTCGATCGATGGCGTCTCCGTCGATGTTCTCCTTCGTGAACGACTCGAGGTGCCGGAGGAATTCCTCGGCCCTTTCCTGCTCCTCGGGATCGGGCTCCGGAAACGGGTGAACGAGATCGAGGGCGAAGCGTCCCTCGAAGAGGCCCCGTGCGAAGCTGGCGTGCTCCCATTCGGCCTCCCGGGCGGCTTCGGCCACGTCCCTGGATTCTTCGGCCGTGGCGAGTCCCTGATCGTTCGGGTCGGGCATGGGCGTCTCCGTGGTGTCGTCGGGAGGCGAGGGACGGGCGTCCGGCTCCGCCGTCCATATTCGGGATCCCTCTCTCCGGATACCCCCTGGAACGGGCTCGGGTTCGGGGAGGCCCGAGGACGCTTCGGGTCGCGTGCACGCGGGTGGGGAACGAGCAGCCGGTTCCCCCCTCGGGGCCCGAGCCGGAACCGAAGGACAGCTCCTGGCTCGTCTACTTGCTCGTCCCTGCCCGGGTAGAGTATCGGTCTGCGCCCTCGACGAAGGCGATGAGCTCGTCGGAGCGGGCCTCGGCGTCGCGCTCACCGATCTCGATGAGCTCCGACAGGTACTCGGGCTGGAACATGACCATGCTCAGGGCGTCGGGGCTCTTCGTCTCCCGGGTGCCGAGTCCCCGGGTCAGCCAACGGAAGAGCCAGGGAAGCTGTGGCTCGTAGCCTCCGGCCAGCTTTCCCAGGTCCCGGGAGGGGCGGAGGGTCATGGAGTCGACGATCCGCAGGCCTTCTCGTTCGTCGGCGGGGAGCTTGCGGAGGAGCCGATTCACCAGCTCCACACGCTGGGCGTCCTGGTCCAGCACGTCGAGAAAGACCGAGTTGACCAGCTGGCTCATCACCTGGGCCGGGGGAGGATATCCTTCCACGACCGGCTGATCCGCCTCCTTCTGGGATTCCCGGTAGCGGGTCGACATGACCAGGATCCGCTCCGCACCCATGTGTAGAGCGGGAGAGAGGGGGGCGGAAAGGCGAATGCCTCCGTCCCCGTACCATCCGTTCTGGAGGTGGATCGCGGGAAAGAAGAGGGGGAGCGCGCACGAGGCCATGACGTGCTCCACGGTCAGGGTGGTGCGCCGGCCCATCCTACGGGGTCGGGTCCACTCCTCGACGTCGCTGGTCCCCTGGATCCAGGTCACCGACTGTCCTGTGGTGTAGTTGGAGGTGCTCAGGCCGACTGCCCGGAGCGTTCCGCGGTCCAGGTTGTACCGGACCCCCGTCAGCTCCCCATCCACGCAGTGAAGGACGTCGCAGAGGTATTTCCTCAGGGGCTGGGTATCCACCAGCCCCCGGATCCGTGGACCGGCCCGGATCCCGCCGGAGACGAGGTGGACTCCCCAGCTCAAGAGGTTCATCACCAGGGATCGGCTGTCGGTGCGGAAGACGTCCTGGACCCGCAGGTCCTGCCACAGGCCCACGAGCTCTTCCACCGCCTGGGCGAAGGTTCCGTGATGGGACGCCAGATGGGCGGCGTTGATGGCACCGGCCGAGACCCCGCTGAGGACGGCGATGTCGAGATCGGGAAAGCGGCGGGCCAGAAAGCGGAGGAGGCCGACCTGGTAGGCGGCCCGGGCTCCTCCTCCGGTGAGGATCACGCCCAGCCCGCGCTGGAACAGCATTTCGGCGTCCCGGTCA
>JBKHJU010000148.1:0-5767 GCA_046537985.1 Longimicrobiales bacterium | reverse complement strand
CTTCCCCCGGGAAACAATCGCTCCCGGAGTTCCGTCCCGCCCTATCGCTGCCCCGGTGGTGGCGCTGGGCCTCCCTCGCCCGGACCGGTTCCGGGAAGGCCGACGGCTCTTCGCCTGCAGGGGAGTCGGTGAGGAGCAGCCGAGGATGGAAGCCCAACGAGTATCCCGCCGCGACGAGCCGTAAGCGAGCCCCCGAGCAAGAAGTCCCGGACAGCGGGCGAGCGACTCCTGCGGGCGAAGACCCGTCGGCCTTCCCCCCACGACCCGTTCGACAAAGAGGGAGGCCCGACGCCACCACAAGCGAGAAAGGGGCGCCCCCGGAATCCCGGGAGCACCCCCTGCTTCCTGCCGAACGTCAGTCGTGCGGCCGCTCGCCGCTACTGGACCGCGTTGATCATGTCGAAGATCGGCAGGTACATGGCCACGATCATGCCACCCACGATCACGCCCAGCACCACGATCATCACCGGCTCCATGGCGGCCAGCAGGGCCTCGACCGCCGCGTCCACCTCTTCGTCGTAGAAGTCGGCGATCTTGGAGAGCATCTCGTCCAGGCCGCCCGTCTGCTCACCCACGTTGATCATCTGGACCACCATGGGCGGGAAGACCCCGGACTCCTTGAGAGGCCCGGAGATCGTCTCACCCCCGGCGATGGAGGCCCGGGAGCCCATCACTGCGTCGTGGATGACCCGGTTGCCGGCCGTCCTCGCCGTGATCTCCAGCCCCTCGAGGATCGACACGCCCGAGGACACCAGCGTTCCCAGGGTCCGGGTGAAGCGGGCCACCGCCGCCTTCCGCAGCAGGTCGCCCAGGACCGGGACCTTCAACAGCATGCGGTCGATGACGAGCTGCCCCTGGTCGGTACCGTAGTATGCCCGGATCGCGAAGGCCGCTGCCGCGGCAGCGGCGGCCACCGCCCACCAGAAGCTCTGGAGGAAGGCCGACATGTCGATGACGATCTGGGTGGGGAGGGGTAGGGGCACCCCGGCGGACTCGAACATCTGCTGGAATGTGGGGATCACGAAGATGAGCAGCACGACCACGGCGATCACCGCCACTCCCAGGACCACGGCGGGATAGATCATGGCGCCCTTGATCTTCCGGACCAGGGCGTCGTTCTTCTCGAGGAAGGTGGCCAGACGCAGGAGGATCGTGTCCAGGATACCTCCCGCCTCACCCGCGGCCACCATGTTCACGTAGAGGTCGGTGAACACCTTGTCGTGCTTGCCCATGGCGTCGGCCAGGGTGTGGCCCGACTCCACGTCATAGAGGACTTCCTGGATGACCTTCCGCAGCTTCTCGTTCTCGGTCTGCTCGGCCAGGATGTCCAGGCTCTGCACCAGGGGCAGACCCGAGTTGATCATCGTCGCGAACTGACGCGTGAAGATGACGATGTCCCGGGTCTTGATCCCGGTGCCGATCGAGATGGTGAACTCCTTCGGCTTCTCGCGGACCGCCACGGGGATCAGCTTTTGCCGGTGGAGATGCTGGAGGGCCTCCTCCTTGGTGGAGACCTCCACTTCTCCGCTCATGATGTCGCCGCCGCTGGCGGGACGGGCCGTGTAGGTAAAGGTCGGCATGGGTTGTCAGCCTCCGAAAGCCATCGGGGTCATCCGCTCATCATCTCGGGGGCGGGCTCGCCCACCGCCTTCAGCAGCTCGTTCGGGTCGCCTGAGCGCTTCAGCGCCTCTTCCAGGGTCACTTCCCCCGAAAGATAGAGGGTCTCCAGCGAGTCGTTCATGGTCTGCATGCCGTGCTTCTTCCCGGCCTGCATCAGGGAGTAGATCTGATGCACCTTCTCGTCCCGGATCACGGCCCGGATCGCCGCCGTGCAGATCATGATCTCCGAGGCCACCACGCGCCCCGGCCCCTTCTTCCGGGGGAGGAGCGTCTGGGTGACGACGCCCTCGAGAACGAAGGCGAGCTGGGCCCGGACCTGGGACTGCTGGTGTGACGGGAAGGCGTCGATGATCCGGTTCACGGACTCGGCCGCCGAGTTGGTGTGGAGCGTGGCCAGGACCAGGTGCCCGGTCTCGGCGATGGTGAGGGCCGACTCGATGGTCTCCAGGTCCCGCATCTCACCCACCAGGATGATGTCCGGGTCCTGACGCAGGGCGTACTTGAGTGCAGCCTTGAAGCTCTGGGTGTCGGACCCGACCTCCCGCTGGTTCACCGTGCAGTTCTTGTGCCGGTGGATGAACTCGATGGGGTCCTCGACGGTGATGATGTGGCCCTTCCGCTCCCGGTTGATCTTGTCGACCATGGCGGCGAGGGTCGTCGACTTCCCCGACCCGGTGGGTCCGGTCACCAGCACAAGCCCCCGGGGGCGCTCGGCCAGCTTCTTGAGGATCGGGGGTAGCCCCAGCTCCTCGATGGTCTTGATCTCGTACGGGATCTGCCGGATCGCCATGGCCACGCAGCCACGCTGCTTGAAGACGTTGCCCCTGAAGCGAGAGAGGTTCTGAACCCCGAAGGAGAAGTCGAGCTCGTCCTCGGTCTCGAACCTCTTCTTCTGGTTCTCCGTGAGGATCGAATAGGCGAGCTGGAGCGTGTCCTTCGGCGTCAGCGTGTGGTCCACCGAGGAGTTGATCAGGTCACCGTCCACCCGGATCTTCGGCGGCTCTCCCACCGTGACGTGGAGGTCGGACGCTCCTCGCCGGATCATCTCCTGGAGGAGGGCCCTGAGGTTGAGCTTCTCCTCGTCCCCGGACGCCTGGCCGCCCGCCTGCTGGCCACCCCGCGCCGCCCCCTTCTGGGGCTGCTGGGACGGGCGCTGCTGGGATGGAGGCTTTCTCGCTTGCTGATCTGCCATGGAATCCTCGAGTGTGGTCCCGTGGGCCTCGGCCGAAGTCCTCGACGACGGGGCGTCAGGTCTGGGCCGAAGTCTCCTTGAGCACTTCTTCCAGGGTGGTGATGCCCCGCTCGACCTTCCTCAGGCCATCCATCCGGAGGGTGAGCATCCCCTCCTCGATGGCGGCGTCCCGGAGGTCGTCGGTGCCCACCTCCTGCATGATCAGCTTCCGGATCCGGCTGTTGACCGCCATGACCTCGTAGAGGCCCTGCCGGCCCTTGTAGCCGCTCCCGCCGCACCGCTCGCAGCCCTCCCCTCGATAGAGGGTGTGCTTCTCCGCCCACTCCAGGGGAACGTTGGCCGAGTTCAGATACTCCTCGGTGTAGGTCGCCTCGGCCTTGCAGCTGTCGCAGATGCGGCGCACGAGCCGCTGGGCCGTCACCAGGTTGAGCGCCGACGCCACGTTGAAGGGCTCCAGCCCCATGTCGATCATTCGGGTGACGGTCGAGGGCGCGTCGTTGGTGTGGAGGGTCGAAAGGACCAGGTGTCCGGTCAGGGCGGCCTTGATGGCGATGCTTCCCGTGTCCATGTCCCGGATCTCACCGACCATGATGATGTTGGGGTCCTGACGCAGGAAGGCCCGGAGGGCCGCGGCGAAGGACATCCCGATCTCCGGGCGAACCTGGACCTGGTTGATCCCGTGAAGGTTGTACTCCACCGGATCCTCGGCCGTCATGATGTTGACTTCTTCGGTGTTGATCTTCTGGAGGGCCGAGTACAGGGTGGTCGTCTTACCCGAGCCGGTGGGCCCGGTCACGAGGACCATTCCGTAGGGGTTCATGATCGCGTTCATGAAGTCCTTCTCGGCCTGGGGCTCGAAGCCGAACTTTTCCAGGTCGAGGGTCAAGTTCCCCTTGTCCAGGATCCGGAGAACGATCTTTTCGCCGAAGATCACCGGGAGGGTCGAGACCCGGAAGTCCACCACCTTCTTCTTCATCCGAAGCTTGATGCGGCCGTCCTGGGGAACCCGGCGCTCGGCGATGTTGAGGTCGGCCAGGATCTTCACCCGGGAGGTCAGTGCAGCCTTCATCTTGTACGGCGGGCTCATGACCTCCTGGAGCGCCCCGTCGATGCGGTAGCGCACCCGCATGGTCTTCTCGTAGGGCTCGATGTGGATGTCGCTGACCCCCTTGTAGACCGCGTCGGTCAGGAGGCCGTTGATGAACTTCACCACCGGGGCCGCATCCACCTGCTCCTGGAGGGCCGTGACCGAGACGTCTTCCTCTTCGTCCTCGACGAACTCGACGTCCTCCTCGATGAGGTCGCCGAGCATCTCGCTCATCCGGTCTTCGACGGTGTCGTAGTACTTCTCCAGATGTTTCCGCAGGGTGTACTCGCCGACGATGACCGGCTCGATCTCGAAGCGGGTGACGAACTTGAGGTCGTCGATGGCGCTCAGATCCGAGGGATTGGCCATGGCCACCGTGAGGGTCCGCCCCACCTTCCGGAGCGGGAGGACCAGGTGCTTGAACGCCATGTCCGCCGGCACGGTCTTCTGAACTTTCACCGGGACTTCGATCTTCTCCAGGTCGACCGCCGGCACCCGGTACTGCTTGGCCAGCATCCGGGTGAGCTCTTCCTCCGCCACGAGACCCAGATCCACGAGGGCATAACCGATCCGGGTTCCCTTCTCCCGGGCGGCCTTGAGGGCCTGCTGGAGCTGCTCCTCGTTGATGAGCCCTTCGCGGACGAAGAGGTCGCCGAGGCGGTCCTGCTGTGCGGCGGCCGTTGCCATGCGCGATCAGTCCTCGGGAAGGGGTAGGGGTGCGGATCTTGGATCGGAGTCGGGGCTGCGGTCAACCACTCGACCCGGGAGCCGGACCCTCCGGCCTCCCGACGACATCCGGCAGAAGTTATTCCACCACAAACAAATGATCCCCATCGAATCAAAAAAGTAGATTCCCCGCCTGCGCGGGGTCAAGCGTGGCGGGATCGGGAGAAGGCTCGACGGTCGCGCCTTGGCACTCGTCGCGGTGCTCGCCCGATCCACCATCACGGCCCCATGGACCCCGATATCATGGTCCCGCGCGGAGGCGGAGACGGAGCCGCTCGAGAGTGACGGGGCCGATTCCCCGGACCTCGAGGAGCTCTTCGACGGAACGAAAGCGCCCCTTTTCTCTGCGAAGCTCGAGGATGCGCTGGGCGAGGACCGGGCCCACTCCCCGGAGTGTCTGTAGCTCGTCGGCCGTGGCGCGGTTGACGTCGATGGGAGGTGGCGAATCGGGCGTACGCGAGTCGGCTGAAGCGCGGGACGGTGTCGAACGGTCGAATGACCTCGTAATGCCCGACGACGCCCTCCGACCCGAGCTCGCCGGGGGAGGCGTCGTGAAGTCGAGGTGCGGCTCGAGGCGCTCGACCGTCGCCGGCCCGATTCCCCGTACCCGGTCCAGATCCACGGCCGAGTGGAAGGGGCCGTTCTCGTCGCGCTCGGCCACGATCCGATCGGCCACGGCCGGACCGACGCCGGGCAGACGATCCAGCTCCTCGGATGGCGCCCGGTTCGGGTCGAGGCGCTCCCCGTCGGCCAGGGGGAGGCTCCGGCGCTCGGCCTCGGCCCGGGCTTCCCGGGTGCCCTCGAGGAGAGCCTCCCCCACTCCTGTCGAGTCCGTGGGGAGAAGGGGCTCCCGAGCCCGATTCTCGTGGGCGTACCGCGCGCCACTCGCCAGGAGAAGGATGAGCGAGGCCACGAGGAAGGTTCGGCGCTCCCGGGGAGTCATGTGACCATGGTCACGGGCGAGCACGGGCGACGGGATGGCCGAAAGGGTCGAGACGCGGTCGAGACGCACCCCGTCGTCAGCGCCCGAAGTGCGCCGCGTCGAGGGCCTCGAGTGCGCGATCCCGGATCTTCCGTCGTGCGTCCTCGGGCCGCCATCGTCTCGACGGGCCGTCCGGGGATTCCAGCGAACGCTCCGGGGA
>JBKHJU010000147.1:0-5794 GCA_046537985.1 Longimicrobiales bacterium | reverse complement strand
ATCTTCGACACGGCGCCGACCGGCTCGACCCTGCGGCTCCTCTCCCTGCCCGAGGTCATGACGGCGTGGATGGAGGGGCTCCTCGAGCGGAGGGAGCGGGCCGAGAGCTTCCGGGAGAGCCTCCGGGGAACCTGGGCCGACGGGCCGGGGCGTTCAGCGGAGGGCGAGAAGAAGAAGTGGGGCGACGAAGAGGCGGAAGGTGTGGAGGACGCCGGGCGAGGGGGCGCCGCGGGCGACGAGGGCGAAGGGAGGACCGAACGAGCGGCTCCCAGCTCCGAGGACGAGCGGGCCCGGCGCATCCGGGAAGTGCTCACGGATCGGCGGCGGAGGTTCGCGCGCGCCCGAAGAATCCTCCAGGATGCGGATCGGTGCGCCTTCCTCCTGGTGGTGCTTCCCGAGAAGCTTCCCATCCTGGAGGGCTACCGGGCCTACGAGACGCTCCGCTCGGCCCGGGTGCCCGTGGCGGCCGTCGTGGTGAATCGGGTCCTTCCCGACGGGCCCCTGGGGGAGTTCCTGGAGCACCGCCGGGAGCAGGAGGCGGCGTACCTGGAGGAGATCGACGCCCGCTTCGGCGATCTGCCCCGGGTCCGGGTCCCCCTCCTGGAGGAGGACGTGGGGAGCCTGCAGGGGGTGCGGGCGGTGGCTCGTCACCTGGTGGGCGAGCCCGACGACTCGACGGAGGAGGAATCGTGAACGAGCTGGAGACGGCGACCATCGGCGGGGGATGCTTCTGGTGCATCGAGGCGGTGATGACGCTCCTCGAGGGAGTTGAGGAGGTCGTGTCCGGATACGCCGGAGGACACGTGGAGGATCCCACCTACGAGGAGGTCTGCGGAGGGGACACCGGCCATGCGGAGGTGGTGCGGGTGACCTTCGATCCCGACGTGCTGTCCTATCGGGATTTGCTGGAGGTGTTCTTCACCCTCCACGATCCCACGACTCCGAATCGGCAGGGACCCGACGTGGGACCCCAGTACCGCTCCATCATTCTGCATCATTCGGATGAGCACAAGCGGATCGCCGAAGAGACCATACGGGATCTCGAGGAGGAGGGTCTGTGGGACGACCCGGTGGTCACCGAGATCGAGGCCGTGGAAGAGTTCTATCGGGCCGAGGAGTACCACCAGGACTACTTCGAGAAGAACCCCGCCCAGCCGTACTGCCAGGCCGTGGTGGCGCCGAAGGTGGCGAAGCTGCGGTCGAAGCACGCCGACAAGCTGAAGAAACAGGCGTGAACCCGGACTCCATTCGCCGGAGCCTCATCGGCGCGGGAGTCGGGGCCGCCGTGTTCGGCGCGGTGAGCGTCTACCGCTCACTCCTGGCCGAAGGCAGCCTCCTCGACTATCTGGGACCCATCGGCATGATGACGGTCATCGGAGGCACCGTCGGTGGGCTGATCGGCCCCCTCGTGGGTGAGGCGTGGCGGAGGGGCCGGGAGAGGAGGGAGCGGAAGAGGGCGGGTCGGAAGGATTCCCGTCCGCGGGGCGAGGGAGAGGATCGGCCGGAGGGACCGGCGGGCAGCCGTCAGCCGTTCTGGTTCACGCTCCTGGTGGGACTCGGGGTCGGCTGGGGCGTCGGTTCGGCCTGGGACCGGGTGTGGTTCGGGGTCGCCCTGGGGCTGGTTCTGGCCCTTCTGGCCCGCCGGGTCTTTCGATGAGGTGGACCTGGTGAACTTCGTACCGCCCTCCGCGGTATTTCTCACAGTGCCCCGCGCGGGCCAGGATCGCATTCGCCGAACCGATTCCGGGAACCTTCGGGAGGTCGCCGTGGCGGACACCGCGGACATCGTGTCGTCGCCTCGAATCGAGGAGGTCTCGTGGGGGGAGATCCGGGTCACCGTCGAGGATGGGGACGCCCCCGCATCGTACAAGGACGCGAAGCTCTTTCCCGGGGGGTCCCGGGCCTGGGACTGGAAGGAGACCGGGACCTCCCATGACCCGGGCATTCAGGCCGCCGACGTCGAGGAGCTCCTCGAGAAGGGAGCCCGGGTGGTGGTTCTCGCCCGGGGGATGAACCGGCGGCTCAAGGTGCAGGACTCCACCCTCCGGCATCTCGAAGAAGAGGGGGTCGAGACCCGGGTGGAGGAGACGAAGGAGGCCGTTCGGGTCTACAACGACCTCCAGGCAGACGGGAAGCCCGTGGGCGGGCTCTTCCACACCACGTGCTGAGGGCGAAGGACCGCGCCAGGGCGAGTCGTGTCCGTACGGCCCGGCTCCGCACGGAGCGAATTCACGGACCCCGCATCCATCCAAACGACGGAGGAGCTCGATGAGGCGTAGGTTTCCGGTCGTGGTGGCCGTGCTCGCCACCGCTTCGACTGCCGTTGGCACCGTCCTTCCGGGTCCGACACCCCTCGCCGCCCAGGCTCCCGACGACATCGAGGGGAGCCCACCGGCCGGCTGGGAGATCCTGACCGACGACGTGGGCGCCGACACGGATGCCATCGCCTTCGCGGCCATGGAGCCCGGGTTCCATCTGACGACGGGTCCCGCGGCCCTCTTCTACGACCCCGGCAACACGGCCCGCGGGAGCTACCGGGCCCACGCGAATATCCATCTCTTCGCTCCGGAGGATCCGGGGGCGCCGTTCGGTCTCTTCGTCGGTGGGAGCGATCTCGACGGATCCTACCAGACCTATACGGCCCTCCTCCTCCGGGCATCGGGGGAGTTCTCGGTACTGCGGCGACTCTCCTTCACGTCGTCGGAGACCCTCGTGGAGTGGACGAGCCACGACGGCGTGCGCGGGTGGGCCCGGCGGGACGAGGGCGCTCAGACGGTGGAGAACTCCCTCTCCATCGAGGTGCGGGACGGGGAGATGACCTTCTTCGTGAACGGCGAAGAGGTGGCCCGCGCCCCCCGGACGAACCAGGGAGGGGAGGGGGTCGCAGGGCTCCGGGTCGAAGAGGGGGTGAACCTCCACGTCACCGACTTCGAGGTGGAGCCGCTGTAGCGACTACGACGACATGTTGGCCATCCGGTTGAGGAAGGCCCGCTCCTCGTCGCTCAAGCTCTCGGCTCCCCTTGCCTCCACCTTCCGAAGGAGGCTTCGGACCTCGCTCCGGTTGAGCTCGTGGAGGGAGTCCACCGGGATGGCCTTCCAGCGCTCGACGGCCTTGTTCTTCTCCTTCTTGTTCTTGAGCCGGGGGCCGGCCTGGCTCGCCTCCAGGAACTCCTTCATGGACCGTTCCCGCTTCCGGTCGCGCCGCCACTGGCGGCCCTTCAGGTAGATCCAGGCGATGGCGATTCCACCCAGGTGGGCGAAATGGGCCACTCCCGACTGGGCCCCCGAGATGCCGCTGTACAGGCTCAGGACCACCACCATGAGGGCCAGCCAGCGGGCCTGAATGGGAAGCACGCCCCAGATGTATATGTTCTCCCGGGGCCAGAAGTACGCGAAGGCGAAGACGATGCCGTAGACGGCGCCCGAGGCGCCCACCACGGCGGTTCCCCGGTCGAAGAGGACGAAGAAGAGGGCGCCGCCCAGCCCGCTGAGGAAGTAGAGAAGGAGAAGGCCCCGGTCTCCGAGCCGGGTCTCCAGCCTCGGCCCGAAGAAGAAGAGCCCGATCATGTTGAAGAGCAGATGGGCGAAGCCGGCGTGGACGAACATGTAGGTGAAGGGCGTCCACGGTCGCAGGTGCACCTCCGCCGGGATGAAGGCCAGCGTCTGGGCCACGCCCGGAATCATGGCCGTGAGGAAATAGACCACCACGTTGGCGGCCAATAGCCGGGTGACCCAGGGAGTCATGTACACGGTGCGTCGAGAACCCTCATCTTCGGTGGATGATCTGCCATCTTCGGTGGATGATCTTCGCCCCCAACGTGGAGATTCCGGGGTCGTGGTCGGCCGGGCGTGAGGTCGGGCCGCACCCCGTACATACTATCACTCTGTTCTGGAGCCCTCTACCGTGTCAGACAATCCTCTCCTCTTCCTGGATTTCAGGATCCCATTCCACCGAATCGATCCCGAGCACGTGGAGCCCGGCATCCGAGCGGTCCTGGAAGAGGCCAGGAATCGGGTCGAGAGCCTCGTAGCGGGTGGCACGCATCGCACCTACGAGAACACCGTGCGGGAGCTCGACGCAGTAGCGGAGCGGGTCCGGAGGGCGGTGACGCCGGTGAGCCACCTCATGTCCGTGGCGGAGTCCCCGGAGCTCAGGAAGGCGTACAACGCCGTCCTTCCCGAGATCTCGGAGTTCTGGACCTGGCTTCGCCTCCACGAGGGGCTCTGGACGGCGGTGAAAGCCGTGGCCGGGAGCGCCGAGGGAGAGCGGCTGGAAGGGATTCACGCCCGCCACCTGGAGAAGACGGTGCGGGAATTTCGACGGAGCGGAGCGGACCTTCCCTCCGACGAGAAGGGGCGCTTGCAGGAGCTTCGGGTGGAGCTGGACTCCCTGGAGCAGCGCTTCAGCGAGAACGTCCTCGACGCTACGGCCGAATTCACCCTCCTCATCGAGGACCGGGATCGACTCGAGGGCATCCCCCAGCACGCCCTCCGCCGATTCCGGACCCAGGCCGAGGAGCGTGGCCTGGAAGGGTGGCTCCTCACGCTGGACTACCCTTCATACGAGGCCGTGGTGAAGCACGCAGACGACCGGAACCTCCGCGACAAGGTCCACGGCGCCTACACGGGACGGTGCCGGGAAGGGAAGTGGGACAACCGGGAGGTGATCCGGCGCATCCTCTCGATTCGCCAGGAGATGGCGGAGATTCTCGGATACCCCCACTTCCCGGATTACCGCCTGGAGGAAGCGATGGTGGGAAGCGGGGCCCGGGCCCGGGATTTCGTCGACGACCTCGTGGTCCGGACCCGACCGTATTTCGAGCGGGATCTGGCTCTCCTTCGGGGCCACGGTCGGGAGCTGGGAATCCATGACCTCCGGCCGTGGGACGTGAGCTACGTGAAGGAGAAGCTGCGCCGCCGGCTCTTCGACGTGGACGACGAGGAGCTGCGTCCGTTCTTTCCCCTGGACCGGGTCCTGGACGGCCTCTTCGAGGTGGCCCACGGGGTGTTCGGCATCGACGTGGAGGAGCTGGAAGGCGTGGCCGAAGTCTGGCATCCCGACGTCCGCTGCTACCGTATCCGGGACGAGGACGGCCTGCATCTGGGAGATTTTCTTGCCGACTTCTTTCCAAGGAAGGAGAAGCGCCAGGGCGCCTGGGCCAACGATCTCATCACCGGGGGCCCCTCGTCGGATGCCGGGCCCGACGGGGACCCGGGGGCCCCGAACGAGTGGCGGCCCCACCTGGGCTTCATCGCGGCCAACTTCACGCCGCCCGACGGCGATACGCCGGCTCTCCTGACCCACCGGGAGGTGGAGACCCTCTTTCACGAGTTCGGCCACCTTCTCCACCATGTCTGCTCGAGGGTTCCGGTGAAGCCCAGAGCCGGCCTGAACGTGGCGTGGGACTGGGTGGAGGTTCCGTCCCAGATCATGGAGAACTGGACGTGGGAAGAGGACGCCGTCCCCCTCTTCGCTCGACACCACGAGACGGAGGAGTCTCTTCCGGACGAGATCTTCCACCGCATGCGGGCCGGCCGACGCTTCATGGGAGGATGGAATCAGATGCGGCAGCTCAGCTTCGGGTCCCTGGATCTGGCGCTCCATCTGGAGTACGCCGTCGAGCAGGCCGGTCGAGGGAGTGGCACGGAAGGCGCGGAGAAGGCGCGTCGAGCGGCCCGGGCGGATGGAGGTGACGGGGACCGGACGGAGCCCGAGGAGGTCGTCCGCTTCGCCGAAGAGCATCTCCGATCGTACGTCCCCGGGCCCGAGTTCGCCCGTCGCCACATCCTGACC